>CAIUHT010001387.1 GCA_903898975.1 uncultured Planctomycetaceae bacterium | reverse complement strand
TTCCCCTCCCGCCTGCTCGTCCGCGCCCGTGGCTGATCCCGCTGGGACTGTTCCTTGCGACCTGCCAGTGCGTCTATTACGTCGGCTGGCGAAGCTTTGGCCAGGTCACCAGCTGGGACGCCACGTCGCAGCAGTTCCAGCAAACCCCGCTCACTCCGGCCGAACATCAGCGGGCAGCGCTGCTGTATGCCGCGGGGGTCCTGGGCATCCTGGGAACGCACGAACTGGGGCACTTCCTCCAGACGCTGCGGTACCGCATGCACGCGACCTTCCCGCTGTTCATTCCAGTTCCCCCGCCGCTCAGCCTGTTCGGCACGATGGGGGCGGTGATTTTTCAGCGCGGGCGCAACAGCGATCGCAAGTCGCTCTTCGATATCGCCATCAGCGGGCCGCTCGCCGGGCTGGCGGTCACCCTCCCCGTGCTCATCTACGGCATGCTGACCTGCCAGGTCACCCCCATCCCGACCGGGGAGGGGACCCGGGAATTTGGCGAGCCGCTGCTGATGAAGGGACTGCAGCGATTGATCCGGCCAGTCCCCGAGGGCTTCACCTCGTGGCTGAACCCTCCCCTGTTCGCGGGCTGGTTTGGACTGTTCATCACCGCCCTCAACCTGCTGCCTCTCGGGCAACTCGACGGCGGGCACCTGCTGCACTGCCTGCTCCCCCGCACCGCCCGCTTCTGGGCCCGTCGATTCTTCGCGCTCCTCGCGGCCACCGTGATCATCGCCGGTGCGTGCTACGACCGGCGGCTGTTGATGTGGATTCCCCTGCTCCTCCTGCTCAGCTTGATGGGGATCCAGCATCCCCCCACCCTCGACGACACGGTCCCGCTTGGGCGGACCCGCATCATCCTGGGTTGGCTCACGCTGGCGTTCATCATCATCGGCATCACGCCCATCCCGTTTTCTTAAGGCTGGTGTTCCGGCCGGGCTGCTAGTCGACCAGCCTGCCGCGAATGGCCCCCGCTCCCGTCGCGAACAGCGACTTGCACACAACAGGGCGCTCCCGGCCCGAGCGTTGCGCCTCAGGCCTCGCTGTCTGACTGCGAACACGTCTGCGGGCAAAGAGCGCGCCGCGTTACAAGACAAGGACAGGGAACGTGAACAGGGCCGACTTCATCCCTCGAGATGTTTCCGCTTCTGGCCGATGCCGGCCCGCCCCGTTGTGGGTGGCCCACTCCACGACCGGGCATTGCCCCGCTCGCTCAAGCGTGAGGGAGTCGCTGCCTGTCGACCGACTTTTACCATGAATACCACGAAGTGCAACGCCTCGCCTCCAGTGAGTCCGCCTGCGCTTCCAGTGAACCGCTACGGGTCGCTGTGCTCGTAGCGGGCCCCTGCGGTCCGAAAAAAGTTAGCGCGCCGTGCAAGCACTCGGCGCTGTCCAAGGAAAAACGCTCCGGCGCCCCGACCCCGCTACTTCGAGCTTTTCAGAAACGCCAGCAGGTCGGCCAGATCCTGGTCGGTCAATTGCTGATCGAGCCCCGAGGGCATCAGCGAGACAGTCCCCGCCCGGGTCTCGGCAATCTCTTCCCGCGTCAGCCGCACTTCTTCGCGAGGACCGGTCTGCAGCAAAACAAAGTCGGGGCCCTCCATCCGCACATTCCCCCCAAAGGTTTTCCCCGCTTTCGTCTCGATCAGCACTGGCTCGTAATTGCGGACAAAGCTCTGGCTCGGAAACAGGATTGACTCCAGCAGGTCCTGCTCGGCCCGCACCCCGCCAATGCGGGTCAGGTCGGGCCCCGCCGTCCCCCCCAGGTAGCCCATCGCATGGCAGACAATGCAGGCGGTCTTGGCGCCGTGGAACACTTTCTGACCCCGCCGAATGTCCCCTTCCAGCCCCTGCAACCGCTGTAGCACCGCCAGGAGTTTCTCGCGCTGCTGTCCCCGCGCCGCCTGCTGCCGCTGCTCGAGCGGTACCGCCAACTGCTGCACTTCCTTGGGGAACCCCGACAGCGCCTGCGTCAGGTCTTCGGGCCGCAGGCTGTCAAACGCCTCGGCTTGCCCCACCTGTTCAATCAGCGTCCGACCCAATTCAAGATCGGACTGTCCTTTGAACAGCGTCAACAGGCGGCCCGCTTCCAGGGGCCCCGCCTGGGGCAGCAGTGTCGCCACCCCCCGCCACTGGCTGGCAGTCAGCTTCAACCGGGCCAGTGTGTCCACCGCCCGCAGACGGTCGGCGTGGTCGGCCTCCGTTCGCAGTGGAGCAGTCACCCGCTCGAAGAGTGCGTCGGGAAGTGTCGCTCCCCCGGTCGGCAGACAGGCGAGCGCCTCGAGCCCCAGGGCCTCGGGCAGATTGTCGCGGCTGGCCAGTGCCAGCAGGGCGGGGGCCAACACCGGTTCCCGGGCCGCCGCCGCCGACCGCCGCCGCAGCATCGCCACCGCCGCGGTCGCCACCTCGGGCGGGGCCTCGGGCAGGCGCCGGGCCAGGGCCTCGGCACTCCCCGTTGGCAGCTGATCGAGATCCGATTGAGTCAACGTCGCCAGCACCAGCCGCGGGGCCTCCCACCCCTCGCTGCCCAGCCCCTCGGCGAAGAGTGGCTGCAGGTCAGGGCTGCGGGCCAACCTGGCCCACAGCGCGACCACGGTGTCGCGGGGTCCCTCGGTGGTGGGAGGCGACGCCAGGTGTCGCCTGAGCCAGGCGGCCAATTCGGCCCCCATGTCGGCATGCCGGCCGGCGAGAAACGCCGCCATCGCCCGCACGGCATCGTGGCGCGAATCGAGGAAACGGGTCAACTCGCTGCGCGGCAGATGATCGGCCCCCAGTTGGTCCAGCACCACCAGCGCTCCGCGGACCCGGCGCGGAGACTCACTGGTCAGTTCCCGCCGCAGCGCTGGCACATCGCGAATTTCCCACAACGCATACAGAATCGAGTGCTCCAGGAAGCGATCGTCTCCCGCACGCTCGAGCGCCTGCCACAGTGCCGGGACCGCCCGCGCGTCACGCAGTCTTCCCAGTGCCTCGGCGGCGACGCGGGCATTCTGCGCCGACGCCCCCGAGAGCAGACGTTCGAGAGTCTCACGGGCCAGTGGGTCGGGATTCAGCGCCAAGGCATGTCCCGCCGCCTGCACAACGGTGGTGTCGGAATCTCGCAACGCCTCGCGCAGTCCGGCCGAGGCCGACTCGGGAGGAAGCTGCGACAGGGTCCAGACAGCGCGGGTCCGGGCGCGGGGTGACGGGTGCCGCAACAGCCCGACCACAGCGGGGACCGCTTCCCGCCCCCGTTCCACCAGTCGCGACTGGGCCCGTTGCCAGACGGCGGGACGAGGGTCGGCGGCCAGTCGGGCCGCCGCGGTGGCGTCGAGAGCTGCGAAGTCGATTTGGCGTCCGCGCGGGTCGGCGACCTTCGGCGCGGCGGTTTTCTTCAGCCGGTAGATGCCCCCCAGCACGTCGGGCTTGGCCAGTTGAGACGTCGGGCAGCAGAGCTTGTACCAACCCCCGGTGTCGAGCACGAGCACGCTCCCGTCGGCGTCTTCCAGCACATCGGTGGGGTGGAAGTCGAGACTCTCCGAGACCACCAGGTCGCGATTGCGGGTGACAAACCCGGCCCCCTGCGGCACCAGCTCATGCAACGTCACCTTCCGCATGTTGAACAGGCACGCCAGCAACTGCCCTTCGAATTCGGGGCCCCAGCCGGGCGATTGATAACACGCCAGTCCGCATGGGGCGGCTGCCCCCAGGTGCGCCAGCGGCGGCAACACATCCCCCGTTCGCGGAGCCCCCTCCATGGGGGCGTGGATCTTTCCGTACACCCCGCCATACACGGCGTGAATCAACCCATCCCGCTCCCCGCGCCCGGGGTGGGTCAAAAAGGTCGTGGTGAAGAATCGCTCTCCCGCGGGGGTGAAGACCACATCGACCGGGTTGTCCATTCCGCCGGCGATCAGCGGTTCGACACCCCGGTTGGAGCGGTTCTGGCGGACCACATGGGCCGCCTTCGACACCAGCGGCGGCCGGCCTGGCTGCAGGAAGGTCTGTTCGGCCCAAGCCCCTTTCGTCCAGTAGAGGCAACCGTCGTGGCCCCGGAAGGGTCCGTGCATGTCGTTCGCGCAGCCGGTGAGCGTCTGGCCCTGGTACCACTCTTCGCGTTCCTCAGCGACTCCATCGCCGTCGCGATCGGTGAACTTCCACAGGCTGGGTGGGGCGGCCACGTACAGCGAGCCCTCGTGCCAGAGCGCCCCCTCGGGAAACATCACCCGGTCGGCGAACAGCGTGCGCGTGTCGAACACGCCGTCACCGTCCGTATCGACCAGCCTCACAATCTGGTGCGTTGGTTCCGCCAGCTGGCGATCGACCTTCTCGTTGCTGCCCGACGAATCGGTGAC
>CAIUHT010001386.1 GCA_903898975.1 uncultured Planctomycetaceae bacterium | reverse complement strand
TGGTCGCCAGAACGGTTTGGTCGCCAGAACGGTTTGGTCGCCAGAACGGTTTGGTCGCCAGAACGGTTTGGTCGCCAGAACGGTTTGGTCGCCAGAACGAACTGAGCGTCAGACCGGTTTGGCCATCAGACCGCTTCAATCGTCAGAGCGGTTTGCTGGGGCCAGGCGAATGTCCCGTGCCCAGCGATTCACGCGTCTTCAGGCCGCCACACCCGTTGCACAGCGGCGGCAGCGCCGAGTGGGTCGTGCAGAGCGGGGAGCGGTGGTCGGACGAGGCGGACCGATCGCCTGCGCAGGCCGATCTCCTTCGCGGGCCGATCTCTGCGAATGGGCAGTGGCGGGTGCACAGGCCCGCCGGGGAGTTGCCGGCTATTGGCTGATGCGGGGGATGGGGAGATCGAACATCAGGGCGCGGACGAAGCGAACGGGGGGTGACCCGAACGACACGACCTGATCGTGGTACTTGAGAGGGGTGAACGACGCGGCCCATTTCTGTTCGGCTTCCTGCCGAAGGTCGAGATGTTCCTGCACACCCACAAAATAGGTCGAGAGCTGGGTCGAGGTCAGTTGGGCGCGAATCCACTTCCCCGCCGCCTCGCGTTCTTCCTGGAAGGTGTCTTCGATCATGAGCCGCATCGCCTCGTCGCGTTCCATGCCATCGACATGAATCGCCTGGTCAAGAATCGAGTTGGCAATCGCCCGCAGGTACCACTTCCGCTGCACGAGCACCATGAGTGGGTCGTCATGGAAGTAGCCGGCGTTGGCCATCATCTGCTCGGCATAGCACCCCCAGCCTTCAATGAAAGTTCCCGACGCGAGCACGGCCCGCAGCGTGCTGGGGTAGCGGTTCGAGAGCACCAGTTGCACATAGTGCCCGGGCATCGCCTCGTGCACCGTCAGGTTGTGCAGCGAGCGGATGTTGTATTCGCGGAGGAACGATTCAACCTGGCCGGGGTTCCAGTCGGCGGGGAGGGGGGCGACGGCGTAGAAGGTCTTCTGCCCCTTGTCGAGCGCGCCGGGGGCGTCGCAGTAGGCGACCGAGACCCCCCGCTGGAACTCGGGCATCACGATGATCTCGAGCGGATCATCGGGCAGCGTCATGAGCCGCTTGTCGCGAATGAACGCCGCGGTCTCGGCCAGCGACTCATTCGCCTTCTCGAGAATCCTGTCAGCCGGGGGGAGATCTTTGCAGGCCCGCTCGAGCCCCGCGCGGATGATCGCCTGCTGGAACTCCCGCGTGGGCTGCTCGGGAAAGACGGTGTAGGGGTGCTGCTTGCGATAGACCGCTTTCGCCACCTCGTACATTTCGGCCCGCACGCGGGTGAGTTCACTCTCGGCACGATCGCGCACCTGTTGCCGGGTGAGGGGGGTCTGCAGCGTGAAGGGGAGTTTCTGGTCGAACAGTTCCTTGCCAATGCGGAAGTTTCCCGCGGCGGCCGGCTTGAGGGTTCCCTCCAGCCATTTCTGGTGCGTCTCGACCGCCTCGCGGGCGGTGGTGAGGGCGGCTCGCAGGCGGGTCTGCCCGGCGGTGTCGAGCAGCCCGAGGTGGGGCTCGACCATGTTTTCGAGAATGCTGAGCACGCCGCGATTCTGTCGGACGGCGGTCTCGGCATGCACGGGGGGGACCCGCTTGGGGACGAGGGTCTTTCGCACCTGGTCAAGCAGGCGGGGGAACTGCTCCAGCCGGTCGGCGACGTGCAGCAGCCGCTTGGGCAACGGGGCGAAATCGCGGGCCATCAGCCCATACACCGCCCCCCCGGTCAACTCGGTGTAGTTGAGCGGGTTCCAGGCCCATTCCTGCAGCGTCTCGATCCGCCAGATGTCGCCCCGCAGGCTCAATTCCAGCAACTCGCGATCGACCTGGTGAGCCCGCGAGAGGGACTGGCGATCGATCTTCTCAAGCTCGGCGAGCACCCCGCGGTAGAACTCGAGCGCCTTGCTCCGCGCCTCAGGGCTGACCTGGTCCAGCTGGCTGTCGTAGCGATGGTCGCCCAGCACGGTCGCCCCGACCGGGCCGAGGGCGGGGAACTGCTCGATGTACCGCTGGCCCAGTTGTTCGAACCGCTTGTCGGCGGCAGGATCGGCGGTCAAACCGACCGCCAGGACCAAACACGTCAGCGTCGCAATCTGCATGGCAACACACACCGCCAAAGAACAGGAAGATTCAGGCCGATCCGGAGTTTAACGAACCACGGCAGACCGCACAGCCCGCCAGCGCCACCTGTCATTCCCGAAGAAAGGTGCCACCGAATGAGCCCCATTCGAAAACTGGCCCGACGGATGTTTTTCGCGCGAACGCGATGTGACATTTCTTATGAGGAGAGACCCTCGCCCGCGGCGGTGCCCGCCATTGCTTGCCAAGACCCACAGGCCGGCTGCACGCACTCCAACCGGGCCTCGCGTGGCTGTGAGCAGTTTTTTGTTGCCCCAGCCACCTCGTCGCACTTGCTGGCTGTGGCGGGCACGGCGTTCGGCCGGGGGCCGGGGGCCGGCTTGCTGCCGCTGGTCTGCGATTTGGCAAGCAGTCCTCCGGGAGAGAGTTGGTTGAAGTGCGCGGGGTGGTCCGGGAGAATTCACGCCACAAAGACGAGGCACCGCGGTCCAACGCTCGAGATTGTCGGGCGGCCGTGAGTGTCACCATGCGTTGGGTCACCTCCGGGAAGCGGCGCCATGAGCCTGTTGTTGCGATGCCTGTTGCTGGGGGGGCTGCTCACTGCCAGTGCCGGGCTCACCGCCCGCGCCCAGGAGCCAGCCTCCGAAATCGAGCCCTCGGGCCCGTCCGCTCTCCGCAAGTTCCTCGACGACGAAACCCGCTGGGTTTCGGGGGCCGACACCGGGTGGGCTTCGAGTGCCGACGAATGGGCCATTCGCCAGCCCCAGCTGCACCAGCAGTTCCTCGACATGCTGGGGCTCTGGCCCATCCCCGAGAAGACCCCCCTCGCAGCCAGGATCACGGGGGAAATCCAACAGCCGGGCTACGTGGTCGAAAAGCTCCACTTCCAGTCGCGGCCTGGTCTGTACGTGACCGCCAACCTCTATCGACCCGACCCGCTCCCGCAGGAAAAACTTCCCGCCGTGCTGTATGTGTGCGGGCACTCGGGTCGGGGCCGCGACGGGAACAAGACGGCGTTTCAGCATCATGGGCAGTGGTTCGCCACCCATGGTTATGTCTGCCTGATTGTCGACACGCTGCAACTGGGCGAGATCCCCGGCATTCACCACGGCACCTATCAGTTCAACCGGTGGTGGTGGCACTCGGCGGGGTACACCCCGGCCGGGGTCGAGTGCTGGAACGGGGTGCGGGCCCTCGATTACCTGCAGTCGCGGCCCGAGGTTGATGGCGACCGGCTGGCGGTGACCGGGATCAGTGGGGGTGGGGCGGCGACGCTGTGGATCGCCGCGGCCGACCCGCGGGTGAAAGTCTGCGTCCCCGTCAGCGGGATGGCCGACCTGCAGAGCTACGTCACCGATTCGGTGGTCAACGGTCACTGCGACTGCATGTTCCTCTACAACAACTACCGCTGGGAATGGACCACCATCGCGGCGCTGGTCGCCCCGCGGGCGATGCTCTTCCAGAACTCGGGGCACGACCCCATCTTCCCGATGCCGGCGAACGAGCGGATCCGCAGCCGGCTGGAGGCGCACTACGCGCACTTCTCGAAGAAGCCGGGTGAGCTGTTTGACATTGGAGTGACCCCCGGCGGGCATGAAGACAACCTGGAACTGCGGTTGATGGCGTATCGGTTCATCAACCGGCATCTGAAGGGAGACAACCGCCCGGTGCAGGAACCGCCGGTCGAGCCGATCGCCGGGGCCGACCTGCGGGCCTTCCCCACCGACGCCGATCTTCCCGCCGACCGGTTGAACGACCGCATTGACGAGAGCTTTGTCGCCCGGGCCACCACTCCACTGCCGGCGAATAAAGAGGCGTACGACCCGTGGACCGCCCGGCTCAAGGAGGAATTGCTCGAGCGGGTGTTTCGCGACTGGCCCGATGAAGTCCCTGCCGCGCTGGTCCGGCAGACACTGCGGAACGGCGACCAGATTCTGCAGACCGACGAATCGACGCTGGTGCGGGTCAGCGTTAGTCGCGGGCGGGCGATTGGCGAAGGGGCGGTGGCGAACCGGGTGTGGCTCCTGGTGTTGAACGAGGACGAACCCGACGGAGTGACTCCCGAGTGGGCGAAGGGGGTGGTTCCCCCGGGTGTGGCGACCGTGCTGCTCAGTCCCCGAGGGTCGGGAGAGTTCGCTGGTTTCGCGCGGAAGAACCCTCCCAACACCTTCGAGCGGTCGTTGCCGCTGCTGGGGCGGACGCTCGACACCATGCGGGTCTGGGACGTGCAGGCGGTGGCCCGCTGGATTCATGAAACCCAGACAGCGGTGGGCAACGCCGACACCAGCGATCCCGACGCCGACCGCCCCCTCGTGGCGGTGGTGGGGCGGGGGCCGGCGGGGGTCCTGGGGGCGTATGCCGCACTGTTCGACACCGCGATCGCCGAGGTGACGCTGGTCGACCCCCCGGCGACTCACCGCGAGGGACCGCACTTTTTGAGCGTGCTGCGGGTGCTCGATGTGCCGCAGACGCTGGGATTGCTCCCCCCGCGTCGACTGACGCTGGTCAATCCGCCGGCGTCACTGGTCGAGACGACCGGGGCGATCTACCGCACGGCGGGCTGGTCCGACCGCATGGTGGTCAAACCGTCCGAAAAGAAACCGGCCCGCTGAGACCAGTACCGGCCCAACCCGGTTCGGCCCCAACCCAGTTCGGACTGAGCCCAGTTCGGACACCGCCCCGTGCGGAATCAGCCCCGTGCGGAATCAGCCCCGTGCGGACTCAGCCCGAGCGAACTTAGTTCGGACTACCTTAGTTCAGACCAGTCCGGCCACGGGTCTCCGCGTGCTTACGCGGCCCGGCGCGGGACTGCGGGGTGGGTGTCCCCAACGGAATTCCTGGCAGAAGTCGCATCTGTGGCACCCAAGTCGGTGGCAGTGGGCTGCCTGGCGGTCGCTGCTACGGGACTCTGCTTCGCCTCGCCGAGGCGGGCGTGCAGCCAGCGGGCGGCTTCCTTGGTGGCGCCGGGGCGGGTGATCTGGACTGCCAGGGCCTCCAGCTCGGCGGCCTTGGTGCGGTAGTGGGTCGGGTTGGTCAGCCAGTCGGTCAGCAGCCCGGCCATGTCTTCGATGGCCTCGGGCGTGGGGGTCCGGAGGACGAATTCGGGCATCAGCGGGCGGTCGGCCAGCAGGTTGGGCAGCGAGATGAACCGGCAGCGAATGAGCAGCCGGCCGATGATCCAGTTCGCCCAGCCCACGCCGTACAGCACCACCGCCGGTCGTCGCCGGGCCAGCACTTCGAGGCTGACCGACCCTGAGACCATCAGGCAGACCCGCGACGATTCGAGAATCTCGGAGGTCCGGCCGACGTGGAATTCGACAGGCAGGTCGCCCCCCTGCTCGGCGAACACGCGCTGGCAGTGTTCACGCTGGGGAGCGCGGTAGTTGGCGACCAGGAACCGCACGCCGGGAATCCGCTCGTGCAGTAACCGCATCACGGCGAGCTGAACAGGAAAGTTGACGGTGACTTCCTGCCGGCGGGAGCCGGGCAGAATCGCGACAACCGGCCCAGGCCCGGGGTGTGCGGCCTGTTCGGCGAGGAACGCCTGGTCCAACTGGCGTTCACTCACTTCATCGAAGAACGGGTGCCCGATGAGGGTCGCGGGAACGCCCCGCTCCTGGTACCAGCGGTGCTCGAAGGGGAGGGCGCAGAGGGTCCAGTCCACCAGGCGGCGCATCTTGTGAACCCGCCACGACGCCCACGCCCACATCTGCGGCGGGAGCAGGTAGATCACCTCGATGCCCCGCCGCTTGGCCATCCGGGCCACCCACCAGTTGAACCCGGGGAAGTCGACCAGCACCACGGCATCGGGGCGGTCGGCATCGAGCCAGCGACCCACCTGCCACAAGACCGACAGGAAGCGGCCCAGCATGGGGAGCACGGCGAACACCCCCATCACCGCCAGGTCGGTGAGGCGGAAGTGCAGTTGGCAGCCTGCCGCCTGCATCTGTGGACCCCCCAGGCCCGACACCTCGCAATTGGGGTCGAGCACCCGCAGTTCGCGGATGAGCCGGGCGGTGTGGAGATCGCCGGAAGGTTCACCGACCGAGAAGAACAGACGCATCGCGCGGCCTCGTGCTGCGAATCTCAACTGCTGTCAGCCCGGAGGACGGGCGGAAGGCGGAGGACACTACGCCAACCTCCGCACGCCGGTCAAGACGGGGTTCGCCCCCGCCCAACCGCCGTTCACCCCCCCCTCCCCCCCCCGACGCGCTGGCTTCCTGCCTCAACCGTTATCACCCAAAAACTGGTCGCTCGCGAACCCTGTCGACCCCGCTCTGCGCCTCTCGTTATCCCCGCCGGGGCGTCCCTCGCCCCGGCACGCCCACCCGGCCCAAACCCCGCTCAGGATTCATCTTTCCCAGTTTCCGCCAACGTGCTACGGTTCGCCCCCTTTATGAGGAGGGACCTCCCGGTCGCCCAGTCACGCGTCAGGGAGGCACGCTCGCGGTCTGGTGGGAAGGGATGCCCATGAATGCTGGCCTGATGAAACTGACGGCGTTGTCGGTGGTCTTGGGAGTTGGTTTGCTGGCGGTGCTGCAGGCCCGTCGCTCGGCTCAAGACGCACCCCCCGCCCAGAACCCTTCCAGCACCGCCGCGCTCGGTGCCGAAGACTCAATCGCCGACGGCGACACGCCCGAGCCCCCTCCCGAGGGGAACGCAGAGCCCAGCCTGGCCGACGATGCCGAGGAACTGCTGAACGACGCCGTGTCGGCCCAGCAGAAGACCGCCGCCACGCGGTCGCCCCGCCGAGCCCCCCGCATCACCCCGCGCTCCACCCAATCGGCCGGCGAGACCGACGAAGAGTTCGATCGGTTGCTGAGCGAGGCTGCCGACGAACCGGCAGCGGCCCCGCGCGGCACCCCTCGGGCCACCCCGCGAACCGCCGATTTTGAGGAAGAGGAACCAAGCACGCAGTCGCGCGCTGTGACGCGGGTGGGGGCTAATCCCGGCAGCCGCGCGAACCCGCGGCGTTTCGACCGCGAGACTCTCGAGGAGG
>CAIUHT010001385.1 GCA_903898975.1 uncultured Planctomycetaceae bacterium | reverse complement strand
GAATCGAGTGGCAAGACGACGCTGGCGCTGCATGTGATTGCCAACGCGCAGCGACTGGGAGGGGTGGCGGCGTTCATCGACGCCGAGCACGCGCTCGACCCGGCCTGGGCGAAGCGGCTGGGGGTCGACCTGGAAGATCTGCTGGTCAGTCAGCCCTCTCATGGGGAAGAGGCGCTCCAGATCGCCGAGATGCTCATCAAGTCGAACGCGGTCGACTGCATTGTGGTCGACTCGGTGGCGGCGCTGGTGCCAAAGGCCGAGCTGGATGGCGACATCGGCGATTCGCACGTCGGTCTGCAGGCGCGGATGATGAGCCCGGCGTTGCGGAAGCTGACCGGGGCAATTGCCAAGTCGAAGACCTGCGTGATTTTCATCAACCAGATCCGCGAGAAGATCGGGGTGATGTTTGGGAGTCCCGAGACGACGCCGGGGGGGCGGGCGTTGAAGTTTTACACGTCGGTGCGGGTGGACGTGCGAAAGATCAGCGCGTTGAAGGATGGGGACGCGAACATTGGTATTCGGATGAAAGTGAAGGTGGTGAAGAACAAGGTCGCGCCGCCATTCCGGCAGACGGAGTTTGACCTGCTGGAGGAATGCGGGATCAACGTCGAGGGAGACGTGATCGACATGGCGCTCGAAGATCGCATCATCGACCGCAGTGGCTCGTGGCTGACGTACGGCGATCACAAGCTGGGGCAGGGTCGGGAAAAAGCCAGGCAATTCCTGCGGGAGAATCCGAAGGTCCTCGAGGAACTGCGGCGCAAGGTGATTGACTCTCGAGGTGTCCACGGAATGCCGGTCGACCCCGGGGCGAAGCCCGATCCCGAAGAAGACGAAGAGCCCGAAGAGTAAGGTTCGTGCCGGGTCAGCTTGTGGGGGGCGGCCGTATCCGAGAATGGTGCGGGTGCCCCTCCGCGACAGCGATCCCGGTCCACGACAGCGAGCACGGCCCACGATTGCGAGCACAGCCCGGCGATCACTGATTGACAATCTGAGGAGGTTCGGCCGACAATCTCAGCAGTGGGTCGAGGCGGTCGTCTCGGTCGCTGTTTCTGGTCCTCGGGGCATGAGGCGGTCCAGCCGATGAGATACCTGACGCTGAATTCAGTCACTGAGCCACTCGCCTCCCCCCAAGTGCCCGGTCCGGCCGTAGATCAACGTTGCGCGAACCCTGGCTCGGCGTTTCGGCAAGCGGTGATTGCCCCCACTCCAGCGAGACTGCTTGCGGGAAGTCGCCTGTCGAGCGGATCCGTTTCAGGTACGTCCGACTGCATGAGCAATCGTCACGCCGAGGTGCCCCCGCGCGTGACCATGCGGTGGAGTGCTGGGCGTTCGGTGAGGTCTGCTGAGCTGTCGAGCCCATTGGTCGCGAGCGGCCCAGCGGGGACACCGCCGGGACCCGTCAGCCGCCCCCTCTCGCGGACCAGGCTGGCCCTGTGGTGTCAGTGCCTGCTGGGTGGCTGGCTGTCACTGGTGGGCGCGACTCTTGCCCCTGTCCCCGGGGGGGGCGTTGCCATGGCGCAGGATGGCTTGGCTGCCGCGGCGGCCCTCGAGCAGTCGCTGGTGGACGCGATTGCCAAGGCCGAACCGGCTGTCGTGGCGATCACTCGCGAACGTCCGTCAAACCGCGGGCCAGCAGTGGAGGGACTCTGGTTCCCGCGCCGCCGGTTTGGCTTTGACCGGGAACGGGAGACTCCCGTTCCCGCCGATCCACGGTACGCCCCCAATCAGTACGGGGCCGGAGTGCTGATCGACGAGACAGGCCTGGTGCTGACCAACCTGCATACGATCGACGGAGGCGAGGTGGGGCCCGCCCCCGCCGCGGCGGATGCGGGCTTCAGGATTTACGTGCGTTTGAGCGACCGACGCGTCTTCCAGGCCGAGGTGGTGGCCGCCGATCCCCGCGTCGATCTGGCGGTGCTCCGTCTTCCCAAGGACAGCTACCCCCACTTGAAGGTCACTGCGGGGCCCGT
>CAIUHT010001384.1 GCA_903898975.1 uncultured Planctomycetaceae bacterium | reverse complement strand
TGGGTCCCTCGTAGCGGATGATGATGACATCCCCCTTGACGATCTGCTTCTTCTCGAGGGCCGCCAGCATCTCTTCTTCCGAGTTGTAGCACTTGGCGGGACCGACGAATTTCAGCCCCTCCTTGCCGGTGATCTTCGCGACCGACCCTTCCGGGGCCAGGTTGCCCCGCAGGATGCGGATGTGCCCTGTCGGCTTGATCGGCTTCGAGACCGGCTGAATGATGGGCTGCCCGGGCTTCAGGCCCTCGAGGGTCGCCAGGTTCTGCGCCAGGGTCTTCCCGGTCACCGTCAGGCATTCGCCATCGAGCAGCCGTTCTTCCAGCAGGTACTTCAGCACCGCCGGGGTCCCCCCGACATAATGCAGGTCTTCCATCACGTACTTGCCGCTCGGCTTGAGGTCGGCGATGTACGGAATGCGGTCGCTGGTCCGCTGGAAGTCGTCGATCGTCAGGTGCACGTCGCACGCCCGGGCGATGGCAATCAGGTGCAGCACGGCGTTGGTCGAGCCGCCGAGCGCCATGACCGTGACCATCGCGTTTTCAAACGCCCGGCGGGTCATGATGTCGCGGGGCCGCAGGTCGAGTTCAAGCAGTCGCTTGATCGCCACCCCGGCCGCCCGGCATTCGCCCAGCTTGAGGGGGTCTTCGGCGGGAATCGACGAACTGTACGGGAGCGACATCCCAAGCGCCTCGATCGCCGTCGCCATGGTGTTGGCGGTGTACATCCCCCCGCACGCGCCCGGGCCGGGGCACGCCTTGCGAACCACCGCCTGGCGTTCTTCATCGGTGATCTTGCCGGCGATGTATTCGCCATACACCTGGAACGCCGAGACGATGTCGAGCTTGCGCTCGCCCAGGCAGCCCGCGCGGATGGTGCCACCGTAGATCATGATCGACGGGCGGTTGAACCGCGCCATGGCGATGAGACAGCCCGGCATGTTCTTGTCGCACCCGGGAATCGAGATGTTGGCGTCGTACCACTGGGCGCAGGTGACGGTCTCGATCGAGTCGGCGATGAGATCGCGTGACTGCAGCGAGTACGACATCCCCTCGGTCCCCATCGAGATGCCATCGCTGACCCCGATGGTGTTGAACCGCATGCCAATCAGGCCCGCCTGCTGGACCCCTTCGTCGACTTCGGCGGCGAGGGTGTTGAGGTGCATGTTGCAGGGGTTGCCCTCGTACCAGACGCTCGAGATGCCCACCTGGGCCTTCTGCATGTCGGCCTCGGTCAGGCCGGTGGCATACAGCATGGCCTGCGAGGCCCCCTGCGAGCGGGGTTGAGTGATGCGGGCACTGTAACGATTCAGCCCGGAGTCTGAGGCGGGAGCGGTCATGGTGGGTTCAGGGACGTGAGGGCCAGCCGCGCGGACCGGCCCTGGGCAGGGAGGAAGGTCAGAAATCCAAGGGGCCGAACAGGCCCGTTGCGGGGGCCAATCGGCCCGTGCTGCCCACTGTACCGCAACCGCCAGAGGGGTGACAGCGAACCACCCGAAACACGGGCGGCGGCGGCTCGAAATGCTTGAGCCGCAGCGGAAAGTCGGGTGGTTCAGTTCCCGGCGGTCCCGGCGTCAGACGGGCGACGGCGTGACTTGGGGCTGGCAACGGGGGCTGCGGTTTTCGACAGCTCGCCCGGCGTTCGCTGGGTGTTCCGCTCTCCCGCAACGCGCTCGCCCGCCGCACGTTGAACCCCTGCACGCTCGACCACGTCGCCCTGGTTGCCTGCGGTCTGTCGAGTCGAGCGGCCCAGAGTCTCGTCTCCGCCGCGCACCAGCACCACGCCGGGTTCGCTGTCGCGTTCATCCTCGGCTGCGGGTTGCGGCTCGCCGTCCTCGCCGGCGATCAGGCTCGTGTCGCTCTCTGCGGGCCCCAGTTCAGGCTCGGGTTCGCGGGCGGGGCGAGCGGGTTGCGTGTCGGCGATCAGTTTGCCCGCCAGTCCGCCGACCGCCCGCCCGGCAAAGCTCGCCGTCGGTCCGGGCAGCATCGGGGTGAGATAGCCCACCAGCCCCATCCCCTCGGCCCCCAATTCGCCATACACATGCGGATATGCCTGCTTTTCAAGTTCCCATTCCTCCTGGCTGCGGAGGTAGCCGAGCACCTCGTCGCCTGTCTGCGCCTTGCACAACAGCCCCACGCCGGGCAGGGCCGACCCCACCACGTACGTCCCGGGGACCACCTGGCTGCGCACCTGCTTCGCCCACGCTGCCTCGTAAAGCGTCTTGGGCACACTGGGCGAGTTCAAGGAGAGCGTGTTGGTGAATGGGTTGTATCGGGTGGTTCCAAACACCCGGCTCGGAAACAGGGTGTACGGGACCAGGCTGACCACCCCGACTGTGTATCGCCACCCGGCCCCAATGCGGTCGTTGGCATGCAGCCGACGGAACTGCTCGGCGGGGTCGTAATGACCAATCTCCACGTGCAGGTCGGTCAGCTCGTTGTGTTCGAGGTACTGGTACAACTCGGCTTCCGCCTCGGCTGTGGTTCGCTCTTCCGGACGCCAGCGTTCGGGAATGAGCCGTCGGGGAGAGCGGATCACCTCGCGGGCCGCATCCAGCTGCCGATGCGGTTCGCCGCGAACCACCACCAACGCCGGCGCGGGGCCCCCCTCCGGATGAAAGTCGCCGTAGCGGTAAGGGGCCGATTGGCACCCCACCAGCCAAACCTCCAGCAGCAGCCCCAGCCAGAGGCCGCACGAGCGTGCGAGCCGGATGCGCCCTGGTGGGCGATGGGCCAGACGCTGCGGAGTGGCGGAACAGGAGGGCATGAAGCAGGGTGGTTCAGTCAGAGAGCGAGTCGCGCTCGAATCGGGTTCGAGCAACTGCGAATCACAGCGATCAGGATTTGAGCACTCTTTGAATCGTCGCAGTGCCGGGTCAGACTGTGGCCCGTTGTCGCGCGCTCGACGATTTGCACGATTTTTTAGGGGTTTTCAGCCTCGGTGCAGTGCTGGGTCGAGAAGCCGGGCAACGCAGCCAGCGCGGGCAAGTGAGCCAGCTCGGGCAAGTGAGCCAATCCGGGCAAGCGAGGCAAGCGGGGCGGCGTGCGACGGGAAGTGTGGATGACTCGCCAGGGGAAAAGATCACGTCAGCGGAACGAGCAGTCCGACCCGTTCCGCATGAGTCTTCATCGCGCCCGGAGGAGGCCGAGGTCGCGCGAGTCGAGAGTGACGGTCACGGTGTCTGCCAGCCGCACGCTCCTGGCAACGGTGGCTGTGCCGGTTGTGGTTCCGGGGCTCCACCAAAGAAAAACTCATCGTCAGCCCAGCGCGGCCTCCATGCCAGGCTGGGCCGACGAGGAGATGTCTGTCGGCAGCGCGAGCGCACACGCCCTGAGCGGGCAGCGCGGTGAGAGGACGCAATCTTTGGTCGCAGCGACCTGCGTCACTCCCGGTGTGCGTTACTTTCTCACGGGTGCTGTCGGTTTCTTGTCCCCGGCACCGGCGGTCTTGGTTGCGGGAGCCCGGGGGGCGGGTGCGGCGGATTCACCGGCGACCTGGCGGGCCTTCCCTCCCGCAGCGGGAGCCTCGCCACCGGGACCCGCGGCACCGGCACCACCGGCGGCGGGAGCACCCCGCTCGGCGACACCGGTGGGAGCGTCGGCGGGGGCACCGTCATTCACCACCACCTTGTAGTTCCGCAGCTTGGGCTTGAACGGGTCGTCGCCAAACAGGCTGCGGAAGATGTTGTCGCTGTTGACCTTGATGTTCTCGAAGGTGTGGATCCGCATTGACGTCCCCCCGGGAGCGATCAGCCGGACTTCACGGGGGAGGTAGTTCGTCTTGCTGATGATGACCGTCGCCTTGCTCCAGTTCGCTGCGTCCCCCGACCAGTTGGGGCGAAGCTGCAGCACGATGTCCTGGTCGGTCTCTTTGCCCAGTTCAATCTGGTACCGCTGCTTGGCCTGCTCGGCTTTCATCCCGAACAGGAACGGCAGGGGCGCCTCGATAATCCGATCACCCCGTCGCTCTTCGGGAATCTCGACGATCTCGTAGGTCTTCTGGGCTTCGTCGATCTTGAGGATCTCGGCACCGGTGCAGACCCACCGCTCGGCGGCCTTGGGAGTCAGCTTGTACGCCTCGCCCTGCTCATCCTTGAGCGAGCTGGCGTCTCCCTTGTTCACCTTGACGGGTCGCAGTTCGTAGTTGCCGCGATCGGGAGCTTCGAACGCGAATTTGCCCTCGGCGCGGTATTCGACGGCGAAGGTCTTGTCGAATTCGCGATAGCGGGTGTCGCCCTGCAGCTTCTCGATCTTCGAGGTCTTCAGTTCCCAGTCCTTGAGAATCTTCTCGAGTTCGGGGCTGACCTTCTGAATCCGCAGGGGCTCGGCGGAGGGGCGAGGGAGCCGGGCGGGACCATCGCCTTCGGCATCCGCCTCGACGGCGCGGGCAGGGCGGCGGGTGGTGGGGCGAACGGTCGCGCCGGTTTCGTCGGCGGGGCCTTCGTTCAAGTCGTCATCGGTCCCCTGGACCTGGCGAACGCCCGAGGGCGCTTTGCCTGCGGGGGGTGTCGCGCCGGCGGTTGCACCGGCTGGCTTGGTGCCCGCGGGGCGACCAGCGGCTGGACTGCCCGCCTTGGCCGGGGGAGTCCCTGGCTTGGCTTCGCCCCCGGCGGGAGTGCCAGCGGGGTTATTGCCAGCGGGGTTCGTACCGGCGGGCTTGGTGCCAGACGGTTTGGCAGGCGCGGGCTTGGCAGCACCGGCACGGGGCTGTTGGGCCGAGACCGGGGTGGGTCCCAAGAGAGACAGAGCCCAGCCACAGGCCACTGCCACCAGCGCAACGCGACGCAAATCTTCCATGACGGGAGGATTTCCTTCCTGGAGCCTCGGTCGAAAACGGTGCGGGAACCTAACACACGGTGGCGAATCGCTGCCAGACCGTTTTCCGTGCGGCACCCGCTGATTCGTGGCGAAATTGGTCCCCAGGCACTCGCCGGGCCCACCCACTTCGCCCAGTCTTACACCGCGAGAGCCTTCGGGTCTCCCCGAGTCGTCCCACGCGGCACTGAGACCAACACAATTCCCACGGCGAGAGTCACTCCCGACGAGTGCTGCCCCACACTCCACAAACCACACTCCACACGCCACCCAACCTGGCGGCCCAGCTTCAGCGGGTGGCGGGCGAGTCGGGGGTGTGGTCGCGGGCGATCTGCGGGCCTGCTCCCAGGCGGGGGAGCGGGTTGGGAACCTGGTCGATCGCACCGTTGCGGACCAGTTCTTCCGCCAGTGCGGGGAGGTTGGCGTTCAGGTAGTCGAGCAGTTGGGGCGACATGTCGTAGTTGTACTTGTAGTACTGCATCTCGCGGAGCACTTCGTCGGCAGGCTGATGCTGCACCAGCAGGCGGTACAGCGCGATCACGCCCCCGGTCCGCTGCGTCCCCGCCGCACAGTGCACCAGCACCGGCTTGCCCGTTCGCACTCCCTCGACCACCGACCGCACGGCGGCCGCGTAGGTCACCACGTCGCCCGTTCCGTCGGCAATCAGCACGTGTTGCCGACGTTCGATGCCCAGCCTGGCAATCGCCGCCTGCTCGGCTTGCTGGTCGGCGAGTTCCCGCGGGTCGACCGGGGCATCGTCGGTCAGGTCGACCACCAGGCCAATCTGCCGGTCTCGCAGCACGCCTTCAATCAAGTGCCCGGCAATCTGCCCGCTGCGATACACCTCGCCCGCCTCCACCACCCCAAATCGCTTGGGTGAGACGCGATGGCGGAGCGCGACCAGATCTTCGGCGAACCAGGCCAGGGCCAGGCCGCCAACGGCCAGCAGACTCCACCGCAGCACGCGAACACGAACAGTGGCAGTCTGAGAGACAGGCATGGCAACAGAGCCCAGTGGGCAACAGGAAGCGAAGCTGCGGAACACCGGTGGCACCGGGCCCGCGGGCAAGGGGGCGGACAATCGTCAATCGCCCGCAAATGGTCAAGATCGGACAGCGCCCAACAGGCTCGAGCCCATCACATCAGATCTCGCCGAACGGATGCTGCCCCGGAAGCGAGACTTTCCCTTGGGGGTTGGTTGATGGCCGCAGGTGCCGCCGCGTCCGGCGTTCGATCCCCGCACAATCGTCACAACATTTCCGCTCCACAGTCGCCCCGGCGCGACGCCCTCGACCCGCAGACTTGGTCTCACTTTCCCCGGCGGCACTGGCCGATGAAAGCCCGCAACGGGGAGAGCTTGCCCAGGCTTCCCAAACCCCCTCTGGCCCTGCTTGGGCCGTGGTTGACTGGAGTGCGAACGATGCGTGGATGGCGATGCTGGTGTGCGGCGGTGGTGGTGTGGATGGGACTTGCTGGCGGGGTGAACTCGGCCTTCGCCGGGGGGCTGTGTGACGGGCCCGCCGGGGGCCGGTTTGCGGGGTCATGGTGCAGTGAAGGGACCGGGCATCAGGGCCGCATGTGTGCCCGCCTGAAGCAGGTCGATGCCTGCACCTACCGGGCGCGGTTCACCGGGACGTTTCTGAAGGTCATCCCCTTCACCTACTCGGTCCCCTTGCAGGTGGCGGGACAAGGGGCCGATGGGTCGGTCTGGCTGACCGGTCAATCCCGGCTTCCCATCTTCGGGGAGTTCACCACGCAGGCCCGGGTCGATGCGTGCGGCGTACAGGCGACGTACCACTCGCCCAAAGACCACGGCACCTTCACCATGCAGCGGCGGTAGTCCTCCCGGTTGCAGGGCAAGTCGTCCTTCCGGTCGCAGGGGACGCGGACGGAGACCAAAGGGCGGGCACGGGAGGCAAGTTAGATCGGCTGTTGGCCACGGCCGGTCGGGTATGAGCGGGGCAGCGTCGGGCCGGGGCCACACACGGTGTGGCCCCGGCGGACCCTCCGGGCACAAGCGAACCACGCCAGTCGGGAACCAGGCCGCGGGTCCACTGAACACAGGGAAACAAGCCTGAGCCAGCCAGGGTGACGCAGCCAGGTTTCACGCAGCCAGGCTCACGCGGCTCAGCGGCTCTTCGACGTCGCAATCCCTTCGACGCCACAATCCCGGGCGCATGAGCCGAGGTGCGGCGTTTCAGCCGGGGAGCGCAGCTGGTGGGGCGACCCCCACCCGGGCGGCGATTTCGCGCAGCGGGTTCAGCATCGCATCGTCGAGGGGCAACCCCTCCACCTGGCGTTGCCGCTTGAGGGCGTGCCCGCGATCGCCCGGCAGTCGCATCGGCCCCGCCCCTGGCTGCCGTCGCGAGCTGCGAATGAAGCCGGTCAGCCCCTCGGCCTGCTGCAGCCAATGCTCGGTCCCGGCGAACAGTTCAGGGTTCCAGACCACCAGCAGCACGTTGTTGTATTCCACTCCGCCAGCGACCCCGGGCGGGCAGTGCCCGCCGGAAAGTCCCGCCGCGAGAATGTCGAACACCAACCCCAGCCCAAACCCCTTGTACGCCTGATCGCCACCGAACGAGCGCAGGGCACCGGGCGGGTCGGCGAGCATCACCCCGGGATCGGTCGTCGGGTGTCCCTCGGCGTCCTGGATGAGTCCCGGGGCGACGGGCCGCCCCGCCAGGCGGGCCAGCTTCAGCTTTCCATTCGCCACCGTGCTGGTCGACATGTCGAGCACAATGGGCTGGTCGCGGGTCGGGATGCCGACGCCAATCGGGTTGGTGCTCAGGCATCGGTCGAGCCCCCCGGGCGGGGCGACGGTGTAGACCGCCCCGTTGTCGTTCACAGCCATCAGGGCGGCGAAACCCCGGCGGGCCGCCTGCTCGACCCATTCCCCCAGCCGGCCGACATGCCCGCACCGGTCGAGGCTTCCGCACACCGCTCCAGCGGTCTCGGCCTTGCGGCAACACAACTCCACAAAGCGGTGGCACTGCACCTGCCCGAACCCCAGCTGGGCATCGGCCCAGAGGGCACCCGGGAGGTCGCGGCGGATTTCGAGCGGGACCCCGGCGACCAGTTCGCCCGTCTCCAGTTGCGACAGGTACCAGCGTGCCAGGGTGATGCCGTGCGAATCGTGCCCATGCAGGTTCGACTCGACCAGGCTCTCGGCAATCCGCTCGGCCTCTTCGCGACCCACCGCATGAGCCTGGAACAACTGCGAAACAAAGCGGCGGATTTCGTGGGCGTCGTAATTCATGGAAGGGGCGAAGCAGGTGGGGCGGTGCAGGTTGGGCGACAGCCACGACAGGCAGCGCGACGGGGAAGGGTCGTGGCCCGGAATGCCCCGATTTGCCATGCGGCAGGCGCGAGTCTCGGCCACGACGCGGTCGCCATTCTACCGGTCGTGGACCGGCGGGTCGCCCGGTGCGTGATTTCCCGGTGTGATCCCGGCAGGTGGTCGCGGAGTCTTGCCACCGCTCGTGAACCCGATTCGTCAGCCGTTCGGCCAGCAGGGAGCGAGCATCGCTGCGATGACTGGGTTTGAGACGCGGGGCCTGGGGCGCGGGGACGCCGACATCCTCGTCCGTCGGACGACTGAGGGTGGTGTCGCTGCGGGAGGTGGAGGACTTGTTGCCTGGGGGGTTGCGAAAGCTCTCTGGGCTTGGGCTGGCGGAATTCCGGGTTGGGGGGCAGAATGCCATGGCAAGGGAATGTCGTGCGGGGGGCCCGCCGGCGTGGTGGTGGAAATTCAAACAGCCGGTCTGTGGGCGGGACCGCTGGCGTGACAAGGCCGATGGCAGCGAGCAACACCGAGGTGACCCAGGGACGCCCTCTGCGGGTCCGCCGTCGGCGGGATCTGCGGGCGGTGCCGCAGACCCTGCGCGGGCAGACCGTCTGGGCTGTGAAGGACCCCCTCGCGCAGAGCTACTTCCACCTTTCGGAAGAGGCCTACTGGCTGCTCACGCACCTCGATGGCACGCAGAGCATCGAGCAGTTGCAGCGCGGTTACGAGCGGCAATTTGTCCCGCAGAAGCTCCCGGTGCGCGAGCTTGAGCAGGCGCTGGTGCGGTTTCATCGGCAGGGGCTGGTGGTCGCCGACAGCCCGGGCCAGGACCGGCAACTGCTCGAGCGAGCCGACCAGGAGCGGCGGTCCAGCTTTTGGGCGCAGGTGCTCAACCCACTGGCAATCCGCCTGCCCGGCATCGACCCGGAACGCTGGCTGCGGGCCCTGCAGCCGGTCACCCAGTGGCTGTGGAGCCCCCCCGGCGTGGTGCTGGGTGGGCTCTGGATTGCCTCGGCCCTGCTGCTGGCACTCTCGGGCGCCGAGGAACTTCCCCGCCGCATTGCCCAGGGCTCTCAGCATCTCGCCTCGGGATGGTTCTGGCTCTTGCCCCTGGCGCTGGCCTGCAGCAAGATCCTGCATGAACTGGGGCACGGGCTGCTCTGTCGCCGGCTGGGGGCCGAGTGCCGCGAGATGGGAGTGCTGCTGCTCATGTTCACCCCCTGCCTGTACTGCAACGTCTCGGATGCCTGGCTGTTGCCCGGCAAGTGGATGCGGGCGGCGGTGGGGCTGGCGGGAATCTATGTCGATCTGCTGCTGGCGGCGACGGCGATGTGGGTCTGGTGGTTCAGTCAGCCCGGGCTGGTGCACGCGGTCGCCGGGAGTCTGCTGGTGGTCTGTTCGGTCGCCACGCTCGTCTTCAACGCCAACCCCCTGCTGCGATACGACGGGTACCATGTGCTCTCCGATGTAATCGAAATCCCCAACCTCGGGCAGCGGGCCGACGCCACCCTGCGCGACTGGGTGGGCTGGCTGTTTGTGCCCCACTGGCGACGCCAGGCCGACTTCCCCCTGCTCACGCAACTGCTGCTGGTGGTCTACTCGATGGCGGCTTTCGCCTGGCGGGTGGTGCTGGTGGCGGGCATTGCCTGGCTGCTGGCGGGCTGGTTCGCGCAGGTAGGGCTCGAAGTGGTCGCCGGGGGACTGGCCACCGTGCTGCTGGGCGGAGTCGTTGCCAGTCCGGTCCGCAGTGCCTGGCGACTGGCCGTCGAAAACCCCCAACCCCCCGGGCAGCGGAATCTGCGCGGGTGGATCGTCGGGTTTGTGCTGGGACTGCTCGCGGCGTTCCTGCTGTTCACCCCCTGGCCCTATCGCCTGCGGGTCCCCGCGATGATCGAACCAGCCGGGGCGATGTCGGTCTATGTCCCGGTTTCCGGCCGATTGATCGAAGCGGTCAGCCCGGGAACGCTGGTCGCCCAGGGCGAGGTGCTGGGGCGGTTGGAAAACCTGGAGCTGCAGCTCGAAACCTCCCGTCTCGAGACGGAGGTCGCCCGCCAGCAATTGCGGCTGGCGAATCTCAAGCGTCGGCAGGGGCGCGACCCGCTCGCCGCCGCCTCGCTGCCCACCGCCGAAGAACTGCTGTCCGGCCTGCAAGACACGCTGGCCCAACGCCGGCGCGAGCAGGAGCGACTGGTGCTGCGCGCCCCCCAGGCGGGAGTGGTCTGGCCTCCCCCCGAACGCGAAAGCCTGGCCCGCGCGGGGGAACTGCCGGCCTGGACCGGCTCGGTGCTGGATCGGCAGAACCTGGAGACCAGTCTCGAAACGGGCACGCTCTTCTGCGAGGTCGGTGCCGAGGGAGAGTTCGAGGTGAAACTGCTGATCAACCAGTCTCGGGTTGAGTTCGTCGCCCCGGGGCAGAAGGTCGATCTGCTGCTCGATCAGGCCCCGTGGCAGCCCCTGGCGGGTGAGATTGTCGAACTGTCGCAGGCCGAACTGGCCGATCTTCCCCCCCCGCTGGCCCGGCACGCCGACCTGGCCACCGAGATTGACGAGCGCGGCCAGCCCCGCCCCCTCGAGACGCTGTACCAGGCGCGGGTCCGCCTGTTGAATACCGGGGGGCTGCGGCTGCTTCCGCGACAGACCGGCCGGGGGCGAATCCACGCAGGGGGCCGGTCGCTCTTCAGCCGCGCCACCCGCTTTTTCGCCGAGACCTTCGGCCTCGAAGCCTGGCGAAACGTGGGACGATAACCGCCCCGTCCGTCCCGGTCCCCCAACGGTCGATTCGCCACCACTTCGAAGACTGGCGTGCCGCGTGATGGCACGGTTCACAGCGGGCGGTGGGTTTGGGGGTGGCGGTTCACGCCGGGACAGGCGTGGACGGACCACGGGGTGTGCAAGCACAAGGGGGCGTGGACGAGTAAGAGCTGCTGGAGCCTGCCGCGGCGGAGAGCGCGGTGGAGTCTTCGGGACGAGGTGAATGACCGCGCCAGCTCAGGCTGGGAAAGCGGGGTAAGTGGGGCAAGTGTGGGGCGGCGATTGACCTTGACCCTGTCGCGCAGGGCGGTCTATATCGCCCGGCGGGAACCGGTGTTGACCGGTTTCCTGCCGACGCGGGCGGAGCTTTCTCTGAAAGTTCCGGAGAGTGCCGCGCGTCTGCCCCCGACACCAAGGATGGTGCCTTGATGCTGCCTGCCTGCCGAACCCGGCTGAACGTTCGCGACGCATTCCTCACTTCCCCGGCCGGGCGTGCCCCCCGAGGAAACCGTTGGACCCCTCAACCCGGGTCGCTGCGTTGGTCTTTGGGCTGGTCGCTGATCTGGGGGTTGCTGCTGTGCCTGTTTGGGGCCTCGGTCCCCGTCACCGGAGCCGACCGCAAGGGCGAGGCGATCACCGACGACGAGGCGAAGCCCAAGAAGCTGTCGTTCATTGGCGACCAGGTCGCGGTCACCGGCCTGCACCTCATTCAGATCGAATCGGTCGGGCTGGTCGATGGGCTGGAAGGAACCGGGGGTGACACTCCCCCGTCGCTCTACCGCCGCATGCTGATCGAAGAAATGCACAAGCGCGGGGTTCGCAGCCCCAACGCGTTGCTGGAAGACCCGAACAAGGCGCTGGTGGTGGTCCGCGGCAGCGTCCCTCCCAACATCCGGGTCGGTGAGCGGTTCGACGTCGAGGTGGCAATTCCCGAAAGTTCTCCCGCCACCAGCCTGCGGTCGGGTTACCTGCTCGAGGTCAACATGGCCGAGCAGGCGATGGTGCCCGGCCGCGGCCCCCGTTCCGGCCACACCCTCGGCAAAGCCGAAGGCCCCATCCTGCTGTCGACCGGTGAAGTGGACAGCGATTCGAAACCGAGCGTGCTGAAGCGTGGCCGAATTCCCGGCGGAGGCGTGTACACGGGTGGTCTGCAGAAGGCGGACCGCCTGCTGGGGCTCTACCTGCGGAGCGATCTCCGCGGGGGCCGCCAGACCGAGCGGATCGCCGACGCGATTGGCCGCCGGTACTTCGACATGCTGCAGGGCCGCAAGGTCCCGATGGCCAAGGCCAAGACCGACCAGTACATCGAACTGCGTGTCCCCGAACGGTACCGCGAGAACTTCATGCACTACCTGCAGGTGGTGCGGGCGATTGCCATCAACGAGTCGATTGTCGAACAGCGCGAACGGCTGGAGCGGCTCCGGCGGTCGCTGTTCACCCCCGAATCGGCGGGGCGGGCCAGCCTCGAACTCGAGGCGATTGGGAGCGCCGAGGCCAAGCTGATTCTCCGCGAGGGGCTCGAACAGCCCGACTTGGAAGTGCGGTTCTACTCGGCCAACGCCCTGGCCTACCTGGGCGACGCCCAGGGCACCGCGCAACTGGCGCTCGCTGCCCGGAATGAACCGGCGTTCCGCGTCTTCGCCCTCGCCGCCCTCGCCACTCTCGATCGCGAGCCCGCCGTTATCGACGCTCTCCGCAACCTCATGACGCAGCCGACCGTCGATGAAAAAGAAGGTCAACGCCGGGAAAGCTGGTCGGCCGAAACCCGCTATGGCGCCCTCCGGGCCCTCGAAACCGTCGACCGCCACCGCGAGGTGGTCAAGGCCGAGCCAATCTACGGGGAGTCGATCCTCCGCACTTTCGAGACGCCCGATGGTGAACCGACCCGGCAGAAGAAGCCCCGTCCCGAGTTTGTCCTGCACGTCATCGACTCGCCTGGTGAGCCAATGGTCCACCTGACCCGCCACCGCCGGTCGGAACTGGCCATCTTCGGTTCAGACCAGCGACTCAAGACCCCGCTCAGCCTGCAGGCCGGGCGAATCCTCGTGACCGCCCCGTCGGGAAGCGAGACCGTCACCATCAGCCGGTACGAAACGCAGCGGGAAATTCAGCAGGTGCAGACCTCCACCCGGCTGGTCGAGGTGGTGCGGGCGATTGGCCGACTCGATGGCAGCTATCCCGACATCGCGCAGATGCTGGTGACCGCCGATCGGCAGTCGAACCTGGAGGGCCGGCTGGAATTCGACGCCCTGCCCAAGGCGGGCCGCATCTACTACCGCCCGGATGGCACCTCGGCTGAGTCCGAGTCGGGCAGCCGCAAGATTCGGGTGGGTGCCGAAGACCAGGCCCCCAACATCTTCCCCAGCCTGCTCCCCACGCGCAAGACGCCCGGTCCCAAGAAGACCGAGGACGACGAGGCGACGACCGTCGAGGGGAGCCTGGCTCTCGACAACGCGCCGGCCGAGTCCGAAGAGAAGTCGGAAGCCGCCACTCCCCCGCCCAAGCGGGGTCTCATGAACCTGCTGCAGAAAAAATAGTCCGCCGGGCCCTCGTGCGCCGGCCGGGTGGGTCCTCCTCCCCGCCCGCTCTTCGCCCTTGTTCCCGACCGCTCCGTTTTCCCCGGCCGCACGATGCTCAAGGCGCTGGAACTCTTCGGCTTCAAGAGCTTCGCCGACCGCACGCGGTTCGACTTCGCCTCGGGCATCACGGGGGTCGTCGGCCCGAATGGTTCGGGCAAGAGCAACGTCGTCGATGCCATCAAGTGGATCCTGGGCGACCAGAGCCCCAAGAGCCTCCGTGGCAAAGAGATGACCGACGTCATCTTCAACGGCTCGACCAGCCGCAAGCCCGCTGGCTTCGCCGAGGCCCAGCTCACCTTCGACAACTCGCGGCGGATCCTGCAGCTCGACTGCGACGAGGTGGTGATTGGGCGGCGGATCTACCGCAGTGGCGAAGCCGAGTACCTCATCAACCGCACGCCCGCCCGGCTCAAGGACATCCGCGACCTGTTCCTGGGGACCGGTGCCGGGACCGCCGCCTACAGCATCATCGAGCAGGGGCGCGTGGACCAGTTGCTGCAGTCGAGCAACTCCGCCCGCCGGGTCGTGTTTGAAGAGGCGGCGGGCATCAGCCGCTACAAGGTCCGCAAGGTCGAAGCCGAGCGCAGGCTCGAGCGGGTCGCGCAGAACCTGCTTCGCCTGACCGACATTGTGCAGGAGGTCGAGACCCGGCTGGTGGCGACCCGCGCCCAGGCGTCGAAGGCTTCGAAGTTTCGCGAACACCATGCCGAGCTGAAGCAGTTGCGGGCCGGGTCGGCCGCCGACGACCACCGCGACCACACCCTGCGCCTCGCCCAGCTCGACGACCACCAGCGCGAACTGGAGCAACTGGTCGCCCAGCTCGCCGAGCAGGCCCAGGGCTGCGAAGCGCAGCAGCGCGACTTCGAGTCGACCCTCGTCGCCACGGAAGACAACCTCCGCGACTGCGAACATCGGGCCGCGGAATTCCGCGAAGGGGTCGCCCGCCACGAGGCGACCCTGAGGCATCAGGCCCAGCGGCTGCACGAACTCGATGGCGAGTACGAGCGGCTCGACCAGCAGCAGCGCGATCTCGCCGACCGGGTGCAGCAGGTCGCTGGCGAACTCGAACAGGCCGAGGCCAGCCTGCACGGCTTTGAAGACGCCCTCGCCGAACGCCGCGACGCCGTCGCCCACGCCGACGCCCAGGCGGAATCGCTGGCGACGGAACTCGAGGCGCTCAGGCAGCGGCGGGAAGCCGAGCGGCAGACGCTGCTCGACATCGCTCAAAAACAGTCGGCACTGGGCAGTCGGGCCGCCGTGCTCGAATCCCGCTGGCAGGAACGGCACGCCAGCTGGCTGGAAAGCCAGGCCGCAGTCGAGCGGGCCCGCGCCGAGCAGCAGCAGGCCGAAGAGCGGCGGAACACCGAGCAGCAGCGGCATGACCGGGCCGCCGAGCTCGCCGCCGCCCATCGCCAGCGGTTGGCTGCCCTGCACGCCGAGCGGGCCTCGCTGCAGGCCGACCTCACCGAACAGCGGCAAACCATCGCCCAGCTCCGCGAGGAACGGGCCTCGCTCGAGGCCCGGCAGGTCCTGCTCGAGGAGCTGGACCGTCGGCAGGAGGGGCTGGGCCTGGGAGTGCGCGACCTGCTGGCCCTGGCCCGTCGGCAGCCTGGCGGGCCCTTTCAACACGTCCTCGGGCAGGTCAGCGAACTGGTCGAGTGCGACCTCGAAAACGCCGCGCTGGTCGATGTCGCGCTGGGGGCCCGCGCCCAACTGGTGGTGGTCGCCGACACGGGCCTGCTGGTCGATGCCGTCCGCGCGGGGACCACGCGGCTTGCCTCCCGCGTCGGGTTTCTCACCCTGCCCCAGGGGGGAGAGCCCAGTCCCGCCCGCATTGAATGCCTCACCCCACACGACGTGCCCGATCTCTCGGGGTACCCCGGGGTGATCTGCCGGGCCGATGAACTGCTCCGCCCCATCGCCACCTGCCCCGATCTCCCCGCGTTGCTGCTGGCCGACACCTGGCTGGTACGGTCGCTGGAAGAAGCCGCGCCGCTCCCCCTGGCGACGCAGGGGCGGTGCCGGTTTGTGACCTTGCAGGGGGAATTGCTGGAAGCGAACGGAACGCTGTACCTCGGCAGCCTGCCCAGCGACACCGCCGGGCTCTCGCGCAAGACGGAACTGCGAGGGGTCAGGACCGACCTGCAACGCTGCGACCGGCAGTTGACCGCCGCCGAGCGGAGCCAGGTGACGGTGACCGAGCGGCTGACGCGGCTGGCCGACGAGGAACGGCACCTGCAGTTTGATGGCGACGTCGCGGCGTACGAACTGGCTGAAAGCCGGACCGCCGCCGCCACCGCAGAACTCGAGTGCGAACGGACCACTCGCCGGTTGGCTGAACTCGACGCCGAGCTGACACGCCTGGCTGGCGAACTGGCGACTCTCGAACCCGACTTGCAGTCGGCCCGGGCCGAGTCGGGGGCGATAAGCGACCAGCAGGCACGGCTCACGCACTCGGTCGCGGCCCTCGATGCCGAGCTCCACGCCGCCGAAGAGACGCTGCACGCCGCCCGGGCCCGGCAGACCGCGGCCCGGGGAGAGCTGGCCCGTTTTGAAAGCCAGTTGCAGGCGCTGCGGCAATCGCAATCGCGGCTCGACCAGGAGCGGTTCCAGCGCGACCTCCAGCATGAAGAGGCCGACCGGCGTTTTCAGCTGCTGGCCGAACGCCGCACCCAGGTCGAAGCCGAGGTGCGCAAGACCGAGGAACTGTTGCACGGTTTACAGTCGGAGCAGGCCGAACTCGAGGCGGCGGTGACGGCGGCGCAGCAGGCGCGCGAGGCGGCCCGCCAGCGGCGGGGCGAGTTGGCCCAGCGCGACCTCGAACTGCGGCACCAGCTTCGCCACGCCGAAGAGCAGCGGCACGCGAGCCAGATGCGGGCGACCGAGCTGAAGCACGCGCTCAGCAGCATCGCCGACCGGCTGCGGGACGAATTCCAGCTGGAGATCGCCGAGGTGCTGGCCGGGGGCTATTCGGCCCGCGCCCTGTTGCGGGCCCAGCGGGCTGCCGAGAGCCAGGCGACCGAGAGCCAGGCCACCCTGGCTGGCACTGCGGAGCCAGCCCACTCGAACGGGGACGCGGCCGACCATGTCCCCGGCCACGACAGCGCGCAGAGTCCGCTGGCGGGCGACCCCCAGGGAGAGCCTTCGGCCGACGGTCAGCCCGGGCCCGAGGCGGGGGCCGGCTGGTCGGACGCCGACGCTGCGTTCGCGCCCGAGACCGAGGAGCAGGCCGAGGCCGATCGGCAACTGATCGAAGAGCAGATCAATCGGCTGCGGCGCAAGCTGAAGAACCTGGGGCAGGTGAATGCCGAGAGCCTGCGGGAGCTGGATGAACTGGAAGCGCGCTACGCCCGGCTGGCCAGCCAGCTGCAGGACCTGCAGGAG
>CAIUHT010001383.1 GCA_903898975.1 uncultured Planctomycetaceae bacterium | reverse complement strand
GCCTCGATGAGCCCGAAGCACCTCGCGTCAGCGCCGCCGGCCTGAAGTTGCGACCCTGCCCTTCGGTCACCGCAGTTGCGGTTGCCTAACTGGTGACAGATCTGTTCGCCGCCAGCGCCGTTCAACGCCGTGGCACAGCCAGGCGCTGGCCACCGACATGGCCTCCCCACAGCCAGAACGCAGGGGAGGCCCCCGGAGATCACTGGGGGCGGCGATTTTTTTCAGGGCTGCCCGTGGCGGAGAAAATCACCCGAGCGGAGTGACGATGACGCACAGGGCGAATCGTTCCTGCACAGCGGAACCCCGAAAGGGGGACTGCCCCCGTGCCGTTTGTCGCTGCGCGGGGGAATGTGGCGGCTGGCGAGCGCCGGCTGAAATCGTCGCCACTGTCACAATCAGTCGCGAATCGCCTCGACCGCCAGCCGCTGGAGTTCACTCCGCAAATCCGACCCGTCCCCGTTGCCAAATCCCTGCCGCGCCACCAGCAGCACACAAATCAGCTCCCGCGCCGGATCGACCCAGCCCTGGGTGCCGAACGCCCCGCCGTGCCCGTACGAGCCGGCTGAGAGATGCCCCGTTGGTCCCTGGGGGTCTCGCACAATACAGAAGCCCAACCCCCACCCGTTCCCGGGAGTGAATCCGGTCACCAGGTCGCCCGACTGGACCAGGGTCATCTGTCGCACCGCCTCGGGAGACAGCACCCGCGTCCCGTTCAAAATCCCCCGATTCAGCACCATCTGGTAGAACCGCACCAGGTCGGTGGCCGTCGAATACAGCCCTCCCGAGGGATTCGGAGTCGTGGCGTCCGAGACATCGAACAGCCAGTGGGCTCCCGGTTCCAGTCCCCGATTGTCCGCCGTGGGTTGATACAGCTTCGCCACCCGGGCCAGGAGTTCGGGTCTGGGTCGGAAGGTGGTTTCCTTCATCCCCAGTGGCTGGAAGAATCGCTGGGCGAGAAACTGGTCGAACGGCATCCCCGAGACCACCTCCACCACCCGCCCGGCCACCGACAACCCCGGACCGTACTGCCACTTCGTCCCGGGTTCGAACGCCAGCGGAGTCGCCGCCAACTGCTTCACCGTGTTTTCCAGCGTCCCGACATTTCGCTGATCGCTGACCAGGCCGTTGGTGTGCATCAGGCAATCCCGCACCGTGATCGGCCGCGTCACCACCTGCCCGTCCGCACGCTTCAACTGTGCAAACTCGGGCAGATGCTTCGCCACCTCGTCGTCGAGGCTCAGTTTTCCGTCATCCTGCAGCGCCAGCACCGCCGCCGCGGTGATTGGCTTGGTCATCGATGCCACCGCGAAGACACTGTCGGCCGCCATCGCGCGGTTCCCCTCGATGTCGGCCTGTCCGACCGCGTCGAGGTGCGCGACGCGCCCCCGGCGGGCGACCAGCGTCACCACGCCCGCGACCTGTTTCTCACGCACCGCCCGTTCCATCCGCTCGCGGATTTTGCCCAGCGCCGCCGGGTCCAGCCCGGCCTCGCCCGGTACTCCCGGCGACAGCAGTCCCGCGTCCAGCGTGGTGGCGGTCACCAGTTCGTCCCGAGGATTCTCGGTCAGCACCAGGCCCCGCCAGCGAACCTCCTGCGGGACCGTGTTCGAGTGCAACTGCAGACCAATCGGCCCCGCCGCAATCAGTTCGGGCTGAGGCTCGGTCCAGTCGGCGACCAGCGTCCCGTTGATCACATGCCGAATTCGCCGGCCAACCGCCAGGATCTCCATCTGGTTCCAGTCGTGCTGACGCCCCACCCGCTTCGCCACACCCAGGGTGTCCTGGAAAATGCTGTTCCGGCGGAACAGGTCGTAGTACCCGTAGCCCGAGGGATACATCACCAGGTGCCCCTGGTAGCTGAACGGGTCACCGGCTTTCTCGATATTGCGGCCCCACAGCGAGATGCCCGAATGCATTTCGCTGGTCACCAGGCGGCTTTCAAAGAGCAGCCGAAAGTTGCGGTATTTTTTGAGTGTCACCAGGTAGGTGCTGGCGGCGGGCGCGTTGTCGGCGGCATTGCGGCCGACAATCTCGCCCGACTCGACCGAGAAGTACTTCGCCGTCTGTCCTTCCCAGCCCGCCAGATCGCGCCCGTTGAACAACCGCACGGGAATCTCCCCGGCGGGAAGGTGGCGGGCCTGCGACCACGACCAATCGTCCGCTCGGGCTGGCATGAGAACTCCGGCCCCCACGCAGAGCGTCGCCAGCAGAATCGCCAGGAGTCGCGGGCGGAGTTCCCCGGAGAGTGCCCGACTCGGTCGCAAACAAAGTGCACGGGAGCGCCGCATGGATCGTACCTCGGATCAAATCGGTGGGGGGAACGGTTTTCGTTCGGGCCTGTTGCCTGGGTCCGTTGGGACAGGGGGCGATTATCCCGGCCCCCCTTTCGATCGGGTAGAGCAGCCCTCTGAAAAATCACCAGCATACGCAGCATTCCCCCCAGCCTTGGGGGTCATTGCCCCGGCGTGGTTCCGCCCCGGCGTGGTTCGGCCTCGGCGGATCCCTTCCTCGACCTCGAGCTGCCCGCCCAACTCACAGCCCAACTCACAGCCCAACTCACAGCCCGGCTGATTCGCTTCCCGGAGGAGGAACCGCCCGGGCACGTCGCCGAGGGTCCATGTCGGGTGGGGGCCAGCTACTCGGCGTGGGGGGGCGTGGGAGTGGTGGCCCGGCTGGGGGTGCTGCGGGCGGCCCGGCGTTCTTCCGCTTCCCGCTGCGCCTCGGCCTGCAGCATTTGATCGCGCAGCCGCGACATCCAGCGCCCCCAGACGAAGTAATGAAAGAGGGCCGGCAGGGCGAACAGGGCCCCGACCAGCAAGATCCCCTGCACATGGGGGAAGAAGAGCGCCACCAGCGCAAACAGCGAGAGCGAAATCAGCCCCAGCGCCGCCATGGCGAAGGTGGTCGCCATGTTGCGGGCGGCGACGGGAGGACGCTGTTCGGAGGGGGCCATGCGACGGGTTCCGGGTACCAGCAGGCGGGCCGGCGACAAAACCTGGAGGGAACTGTGGCCCCTGACCGGGTCCCGCGGTCGAATCCCGCAGAGTCAGGCAGCACTTGGCATTGTAGGCGCTCGCCGGGCCCCCGCCAGTCGCCACGTCACGCGCCCGGTCGCGTCCCCAGTGGTGAAGCCGGTCGCGTCCTTTCCCTGCCCAGGCAGTCCCGCTGCGGCGGCCGAAACTTGACAAATCCGCCCCCCGCCCACAGACTCGCGCGAGAGTCTGTGGCCCGGTGGCAGGGGGCCCCGGCTCCCGCTGTGTGCGTTTCCCGTTTCGTCCCCTCCTGAGAGGACCATCGTGCCTGTTTCCGTCGAGCAGACCCTGGCCTGGTGCCAGAAATTGATCGAGAAAACTCTCAATTTCCCCGTGTTGGAAGAGTGCCTCCCCAAGATTCCACAGCTCGACTCGCTGGCCGACCTCCCCTCGGGGACCCGCGTGCTCGTCCGCTGCGACACCGACGTCGCCTTCCTCCCCGACGGGACGCTGGAAGAGGATGTCCGCCTGCGGTCGCTGGTCGAGACGCTCCGCTACGGGGTCTCCAAGGGCTGGGTCCAGATCGTCTACGGACACATCGGCCGGAAAAAAGAGAACTCCCTCAAGCCGGTGGCTCCCGTCCTCCGCGGCATCCTGAACGAAGCGGGCGTCCCCTGTGGCGAACTCACCGTTCTGACCGACTGGATGAATGACGAGACAGGCGAGATTTCGTCGGCGACCGCCGCCGCGGTCGCCGCCCTCCCCGCAGGCGCGATCGTGCTGCTGGAGAACACCCGCGCTTACGACCTCGAACGCGCCCTCTGGAAGGTCAAGCCCGCCGAGCTGGCGCCGCTCGCCCCCAGGATCGCCGCGTACGCCAACGGGCTGGCCGAGAAACTGGCCCGCGTCCACGTCAACGAAGGCTTCGCGTCGTCGAACCGCGACCTCTCTTCGACCGTGGTCCCGCTGGCCATGAACCGCATCGCCCTCGGTCGCTACATCGATGGCGAAATGCGGACCCACCTCCCCAAGACCCGCCAGGCCGAACTGGTGATCTTCTCGGGCATGAAGCTCGAAAAGCTCGACGACCTGCAAGCCATCCTGAATCGCGGCCAGGTCAAGATGGTGATCGCCGCCGGGCTGCTGGCGATGACCCTCAAGAAGGCCGCCGCCAACATCGATGGCCAAGAGTTCGAAATGGGCTCGGCGGGAACCGACCCGACCAACAAGTTCTACATCCCGCCCGAACGGATCGAGCAGGCCCGGCAGATGATTGCCAATGGCCGCCAGGCGGGTGTCGAGTTCGTCCTCCCCGTCGACTTCATCCTTGCCGATGGCACCGCCAGCCGGGTGATCCCCGCGGGGGGCTCGCAGCTGGACGTCGGGCCCGAAACCATCGCCCTCCACGCCCGCAAGGTGGGCGAGTTCATCGACTACCACCGCCAGAAACTCGCCGCGGGCCGCGGGCCCGCCGTGGTGTTCCACAACGGTGTGTTCGGCTACTTCGAGAAAGAAGAATTCGCCCGCGGGACGCGCGAGTTCATGCTGCAACTCAAGCGGCTGACCGAGGGGGGACTGCTGGTCTACGTCGGCGGGGGCGAAGGGGGCGCGGCGCTGCACAAGTACGGCGACGACTCGTGGGTCACCCACTGCTACACCGCCGGGGGAACCATTCTGAAGGCGCTGGGAACCGAGCCCATCCCCTACGTGAAGGCCCTCTACTTGGCGTCCACCCGCTGACATCCGGACCACGGCGGGAGTCCGCCCGCTGGCGGCGTTCCGCTGCGTCTGCACCCCGGGGCGGTGCCCGTGCCTGTCACGGGCCCGCCCCGCGCTGTTTCGCGACCCCTCTCCATGAGTGACCAGCCCCCGTTCAATATCGCCGACACGCTCCGCGAAACCGCCCGGCGGTTCCCCGCCCAGCCTGCCGTGCTGGTCTGCTCCCGGGGAGGAGCCCGCTCCCAGGTCGCCACGTCTCCCCCCGTCACCTTCGCCCAGCTCGACGCCGAGTGCGATCGACTCGCCGAGGGCTTGCGGCAACTTGGCGTCCGCCCGGGAGATCGCCTGGTCCTCGCGGTCCGTCCGGGGCCCGACTTCCTGCGCTGGACCTTCGCCCTCTTTCGCTCGGGGGCCACCGTGGTGCTGCTCGACCCCGGCATGGGGCTCCGCCGCATCTTCCAGTGCCTCGACCAGATCGACCCCGCCGGCTTCATCGGCCCCCCCCGCGTGCAGTGGCTGCGCTGGCTCCAGCGCCGACGCTTCGCCCAGGCTCGCTTCAATATCACCGTCGGCCCCGCCCCCTGGGGACCTGGGCTCCCGGTCGAAAGGTTGCTCGCACTGGCCCCCGCCACTGCGACACCGTTCCCCACCACAACCCGCCGGCAAGAGACGGCGGCCATCATCTTTACCTCGGGCAGCACCGGCCCTCCTAAGGGAGTCGTGTACCAGCACGGCATGTTCGCCGCGCAGATCGACGCCCTCCGCGACGCCTGGCAGATTCCGCCGGGAGGAATCGATCTCGCCGCGTTCCCCCTGTTTGGCCTGTTCAACATCGCGCTGGGGCTGACCACCCTGGTCCCCCCGATGGATGCTTCGCGTCCCGGACGGGCCAATCCCGCCTGGCTGGTGCGAGCCCTCCGCGAACACCAGGTCGAGCAGAGTTTCGCCTCTCCCGCCGTCTGGAAGCGAGTCGGTGACTATTGCCGTCAGCACCAGGTCCAACTTCCCAGCCTGCGGCGTGTCTTCTCGGCGGGGGCTCCCGTTTCGCCCGCGGTGCTGGAAACGATGGCGGCCGCACTGACCGCACCCAACGCCGCGATTTACACCCCTTATGGGGCGACCGAGGCCCTGCCTGTCGCGGCGATCTCGGCCTCCGCGGTGCTGACCGAGACCGCCGCACTCACCCGCCAGGGGGCTGGCACCTGCGTCGGGCAGCCCATCGGGCAGATCGCCGTCCGGATCGTCCGGGTCACCGATGGCCCCCTGGGCGAGACCGACCTGCGGCAGCCCCTGCCGGTGGAAGCGCTGGGGGAGATCGTGGTGCGCGGGCCGGTCGTGACGCAGCAATACTTCCAGCTTCCCGAGGCGACCGGCTTGGCCAAAGTCTGGCTCGACGGGGAATGCTGGCACCGCATGGGGGATATCGGGTACTTCGATCGCCAGGGGCGGCTCTGGTTCTGCGGACGCAAATCGCAGCGGGTCGAGACCCCTTCGGACGTCCTCTGGACCGATCGCGTGGAGCCCATCTTCAACACCCATCCCGATGTCACCCGCACTGCCCTGGTGGGGGTCGGCCCCCGTCCCCGGCAACAGGCGGTCGTGGTGGTCGAAACCCGCACGCATCGCTGGTCGACCACGCTGCTGGCCGAACTGCGCAAGCTGGCCCTGGCGCACCCGACCACCCGCGAGCTCTGCTGCTTCGTGCATTTTCCTCGGCCACTCCCCGTGGACGTCCGGCACAACACCAAGATTCAGCGGGAGTGGCTGGGTGAATGGGCCAGCCGGCAGCGGCTCGACCTGCCGGACGCAACCTG
>CAIUHT010001382.1 GCA_903898975.1 uncultured Planctomycetaceae bacterium | reverse complement strand
GCCTCAGCCCGACCCCCGCCGGCTCTGCCCGGAGCTCTGGGCGGAGCGCCGCGCGGCATGGTGTACAAGCGTAATTACATTTGTTCAGTGCGGTGATCCATGGCTTTTCGCGTGTTCAGTATCTCGGTCCACGGCGATCTGGTTTCCGAAGAGGAGTTGAATCGCTTCTTGCTCGCCCATCGCGTGCTCCACGTCGACCGCAAACTCATCGAGTCCCCTCCCAACCCCGTCTGGTCCTTCTGCGTCGAATACCAGCTGGCCTCGGCCTCCCCCACCCCCGCTCGCACCGCCGCTGCTCGCGACAAGCTTCGCAACCGTGTCGATTACCAGGAGCTGCTCAGTCCGGCCGAGTATCGACTCTACTCAGCTCTCCGTGACTGGCGAAAAATGGTCTCCGAACGCGATCGCGTTCCTGTCTGGGCGGTGTTCACCAACGAGCAGCTCGCCCAGATTGCCCAGCGGCGGATCGATAACTCAACCGCGCTCCATCAGATTGTTGGTGTCGGGGATGCCCGGGTCGAAAAATACGCAGCCGATGTCCTCGCGATCGTCGAGTCTCTCCCGACCGAAAATCCTTCGCCACCCGCTGCCTCTCCAACTCCCCCCTGATCGAACCAGAGGCTTGGCCCATGCGCCGCGCCGCAGGTGTTCTTGAATTGGCCTGCCACCGCGACACCCTGCGGGAAGCCTGGCTGCGCGCCATTCGTGGTCGCCGCCTGCGGGCCCAGGTTCGCGACTACAGCAGTCGACTCGAGGACAACCTGGCTCTGCTTGGTCGCCAGCTCCGCGCGGGGACGTTTGAATTCGGCAATTACCACCAGTTTGTCATTCACGACCCCAAGCGCCGGGTCATCACCGCCCCCAGCTTTCCAGAGCGGATCGCGCACCACGCCTTGATGCTGGCCTGCCACCCCACGTTTGAGCGATGGCTCATCCCCGACACGTACGCCTGCCGGGTTGGCCGCGGGCGACTCGCCGCGCTCGCCCGTGCTCAGCACTTCGCCCGCCGCCATGACTGGTACCTCAAGCTCGATGTCCGCAAATACTTCGACAGCATTTCCCAGGTGGTGCTCCGCGCCCAGCTCGAGCGTTTGTTCAAGGACAACGGTCTGCTGCATGTGCTCTCCCAGGTCATCCACTCCTACGAGGTCACCCCCGGGCACGGTTTGCCGATTGGGGCCCTCACCAGTCAGCATTTTGCGAACATCTACCTCGGCCCGGTCGATCGACTCATCCTCGAACAGCTCCGCCCCGGCGGCTACGTCCGCTACATGGATGACTTGCTGATCTGGGGCTCATCCGTCGCGCAGCTGAAAACCGTGCTCGCCGAAGTCACCGCTGTCTTGCAGGCCAATCTGCAACTGGAGTGGAAACCCTCGCCACAGATCAATCGCACCCGGCACGGAGTCGACTTCCTTGGGGTTCGCCTCTTTCGCGAGCGGCATGTCCCTAACGCTCGCAGCCGGGTCCGAGCGCTGCGGGTGCTCAAGCAACTTTGGCGACTGTATATCAGCGGACGAATCGATCACCTGGAGTTACAGCGACGGTCCACCGCGGTCCTCGCGTTTCTGCAGTCGGGGACGTGCGACAGTGGTATGTTTCGCGCCCGATTGGTACGGTCCCTGGAGGTGTGCGATCAGTAGGCCTCGAACCGGGTGATCCGGGGCGGCTCGTGGAACAACCACGCCGTCAACTGCCGCACGGCGAATCGCAACAACGACGAGCCGGGCAATCGGAACAACAACCTCGGCTTTCGTGTCGTCCG
>CAIUHT010001381.1 GCA_903898975.1 uncultured Planctomycetaceae bacterium | reverse complement strand
ATCACTCCCCAAGACGCGTCAGGCTGCACGCCGTGCTTGCCCGGGCCAGCGGAGTGAACTCACCGTTCGGCCCCAGGCTCGGCACGCATCTCGCGCACGATCGCGCCCGGACCGAATGCCCGCCGGGCCACCCCGACTCACTCCCCCAGCGGTTCCTTCGTGGCTCGTTTCCTGAGTGGCATTCCCGCCCCATCCCGGCTACGATTTTCCTGTCAGCAATCAGCTCGTGGCGAGTGACTGCCGACGCAGGGCAGCACAGATTGCCGGGGCGAACTTCAGAGCGGGAAGAGCAGGGCGCGGCAAAACCTCAGCCCCTCAACTTCTCTCCCACAGAGATGTCGCCTCGACGAATTGATTGAAGGGGACGAATTGAGCAAAGGGGACAAGACCAGCACCCGCCGGTCGAGGTTCCCCCGCCAGTCAACACGCCACGCGGTCGAGACCACTCACACGATCTTCGACTCGGTAGCTCAGCCGGTAGAGCAACGGACTTTTAATCCGTAGGTCCTGGGTTCGAATCCCAGCCGAGTCACTTGGTTTTCGCCGCTTTTCAGGCGGGTTTGGCCACTGGGTTGAGTTTACGGGGTTGAGTTTACTGGGTTGAGTTTACTGGGTTGAGTTTACTGGGCCGAGTTGAGGGGCTGATTGCTGCCTCAAGGCTCGATGGTATAGGCCCCGGGTTGGGGGAGATTGGGCGGCGCGTACTTCGCCGCGGGGTTGTTCCGGCGATCGATCACCGACTGATGCAGGGTTGGTAGAAGCTTGGGGTCGTAGCTCACGATGGGTCGGGGGCGCCACAGGTTGGGCCCGTGCCAGGCCTGTCTTTCTTTGGCTGCCGAGTAGCGTCGCTGGGGCAGCATCTCGAGCACATTCCAGTTCCCGACCAGCGAGTTGTGAATCTCGCCGAGGGGGTCGGCGGGAGGATGCCCCCCCTTCGCGTTGTTCAGCAGGTGCCGGCGCTGGTTCGCATCGATCTGCAGGCCCAGCGGGATGAACTCATCGAGCATCCAGTTCAGCGAGACCTTCGACAGCGTCCCCTCGGCTTCCGCGTAACCACCCCCCACGTCGGAGTGGACTCCCGCGAACCACACCTGCTTGAACGTGGCACCGGCGGGAGGGGAATCGGGGCGGAAGAGATTCGCCTGGAACATCGAGCGCTTTTCATCAATCGCCAGGGCATGGCGGATGTGCACGATGTTGGGATTCCGTGCCGTGTTGGGCAACGTGCGCTGGTCTGAGATCGTCCCAAAGGCGCTCACGGTGTCCCACACCCCGACCCCCTGAATCGGGATGGCGTGACGCTGGGCCTGGGCCTGAAGGTCCTCGATGCCAAACGTTTTCTTGAAGACGGGGGCCGCCGCAAACCGCGCGTGGGGTTTGTTGTTCTCTCCACTGTAGATTGCCCAAACCAGGTCCTCCAGCCCCGCCAGTTCGGGACGCAGCAGGCCGAAATTGTAAATCGCCCCCGCGACAGCCCGGGCGGTGTAGGCCCCCCGGCTGAAACCGAACAGGTAGATCCGATCGCCCGGCTCGTAGTGCCGCGACAGGAACCGATACGCCTTGAGGAAGTGATGCCTGATCGAGAGCCCCATCGCCGAGTCGAGTCGCTGGCTGATGTTTCGCCCCCAGGTGGTGACATGGTCGGCACTGGCCACGGTCCCGACGCCCGAGTCGTAAAAGGCGATCTGCGATGGGTCGCGCACCAGCAGGCGATACAGCCGCAGCACGTTGGTGGCGTCACTGGCGATTTCATTGTTCGTGCCATCACAGCAAACGACGAGATTCTTTGACATGTGGCACACGCGGATGTTCGAGAAACGGTCGGGGTCAGCGGTCCGCTCCAAAGCTCTCCGAGGCGACCGTGTGAGAGTTTAAAACCGCCCGGGGCACAGCGCCTCGAGGAGGCCATGCCCTTGCAGCGCCGCAGACCGGCTGGTTCAACCAGTCAAAGTTCAAGGACTTCAATTGGGGCGAGCTGGAGAACATGATCGAGAAGCAGACCTCCTGTGAACAGGTCTGCATCTTCCCGGGCCCGGTGCTCGATCCCGAGGACAAGTTCTTCCATGGCCGCGTCAAGAGCGGGATCGAGGTTTCGATCCAGATTCCGACCCGGTTCTGGAAGATCATCGTCGCGAATTCCGCGGGCCAGCCCCAGGCGTTCGGGTTCGTTCTGAACCAGGATCTGGACGAGGTCGATCTGCACGAAGAGCGGATCGTTCCCGGTGAGTGGAAGAAATTCATGAAGCCGCTGCGGGAGATAGAAGACCTCCTCGACGGCCTTGTCACCCTGGGCCCCATGATCAAGTGGGACCAGTTCCGCAAGGTGTAACCCGCCACGTCCCAGCACCATAGCCGAACTGCGTCCGCGAGCCCGATCCACGTCGTTCTCACGGACGCTTTCGCGTTTGGGCCCAGGTCGTTTTTCGCGAGACAGCACCGGTTCTTCGCGATTTGGCATCAAGGCGAAAGAGGCGGGGAGGCGGCGCAGCCAGAGAGCGATCCACCACGGGCGATGTGTTCGGGTGGCTCTCCGTGTTACCGCTTCAGCCCAGCCCGCGCTACCATGAGTCGTCCACGCGAAAACCTCGGAATGAGGGCTCGGTTGGGTCTAGCCAGTCAAACTCGAGACTCAACTGGTCCACGTCGGCGAGCGGAACGATTTCGAGGCGGGCGAAGCCTTTTGGGCTGGTGGAATAGCTGAAGCCAAAGACATGCGCGGTTCCGATCACGGTGGTTGTGGTCATCCCCCAGTAGTGGATCTCGGGGCCCGATTCGAGAATCTGTTTGTCGCCCAGCGCTTCAAAAAACGCCTTGGCTTCCTCGTTCAGCAACGCCCGGGGAAAGCGGTCTTTGATCTCCTTTTTCAGCCAGAGGGAACGCAACACGTCAGGGTGGGGAGCTGGCGACTTGCGGGCGACGAACGAGAGTGCCGGGAACCGCTCGCCGGGGATCGTCACAAAGTCCGACTCGCTAACAACCAATGACCAGCCGGCGGCATGGGCGCCCGCCACAACGGCCCGGCAGGTCTCGAGGTCGGGAATCCGCAACACTGTGCACAGGTGGGCATTGTCTTGGGCCGCTTCCCGCCAGCCGCGGAAGTGGCGTTGGGCGAATTCCTCCTTCGTTTCTTTGACCGGGTCATCACCCAGGTCGATGCCGAAACTGCAGACCAGGCGATCAAACCGGGGGAGGCTGTCGGGTTTGGGCTGGGTGTAATCCCAGAGAGCGAATTCGCGGTTGGCTGGGCCCGGTTCCCGTTGGGCTGCGGCGATCAGGTTGGGCATCGCATCGACCCCCACCACCCGGCACTCGGGGTGCTCGCCCGCCAGCCAGTTCGTCAACAGGCCGGCTCCACACCCCAGTTCGCAGATCTGGCTTCCCGGTGGGGTCGTGTACCGCAGCTTGCCATCGAGCCACAGCGCCACCGCCAACATCGCCTCCAGCTGCCCACTGAACAATGCGTTCCACTCGTGGGCTGTCTGGAAGAGCGCGTAGATGTCCGCCGACCTGGCCTCTCCCTCGGCTCGAGCGTCCTGCGTCTGACTGAACTCGCGAAATCGCCGCTTCCCGAGCAGCTGCTTGATGGCTTTGTCAATCTCCTCGCTCGACCGGTCGAACAGCACCCCCCCCTGTTCAAAATGCCGCCGCATTCGGGGAGCCACATCGAGTTCGGGAGATGTCACGTGTGATGCCTCTGGAGTGAATTGCCTTTGCGGGAATGGTCAATCGGCCACAAGAGCCCGGGCTCCGATCGCCGGAGGGCACGGGCTGGGCCGCCAGCCTCCAATCAGCCGGGACTCGCTGCGGAGAGGTCTGGCCGCCTTCTCCGTAGTGGGTGGTCATCATCTTGGCAGCCACGCGAACTGGCAAGCGTTCACCGGCGGCCCCCGCCAGACATTCCCCCGCCGATCATTCCCCGCCGCCAGTTGCGGCCCAACGCGCGCTCAGCGACTTGCCAGCAGCGCATTCACAACAAGGCTCCGCCAGCAATCCCCGCCCCTGCCCACACTCCACACTCCACCCGCCACCCGCCGCACAGCGCGTTTTTCCCCCCAAGAGTGGAACTGCGGACACTTTCCGTAGAAGATCGTTTCCCGGCTGACGGGCGGTTGCTTGCCGTTCGTGCCTGGCTTTGAAGATCTGTGACCCCACCGCGTGGAGAGACGCGTCGATGCAACCGTCGGCAATGGAACTGCTGGCCACCGTCCTGTTTGGCATCGCGGTGGTGCACACCTTTTTCGTCAAAAAGTT
>CAIUHT010001380.1 GCA_903898975.1 uncultured Planctomycetaceae bacterium | reverse complement strand
GCCAGCTGGCGGGTCTCGGCCCCCTGGGCGTGCAACAGCAGCACCATCAGGTCGGGCTGTGTCGCCCGCATTGCCTCGCAGACCTTGGGCAACTCTTTGGCAGGATCTTGCACCTCGACCTCCGAGGCATCAACCTGGGCCTGCACCTCGGCCTGCAGAGACGGTCCGTAAACCGCCGTGACCGCCACTTTCAGCCCCCCGACCTCGGCGACCACAAAGGGCTCGACCAGCCCCAGGTTGGGATCCTGGGCCAGCACGACATTGCAGGCCACGAAGGGTGGCCGCTCTTCGTAGGTGATCAGCTCGATGCCATTCCGGAGTTCTTCGGGCCCCAGCCCCACCCCGGCGTACCGCATGTCTTTCAACCCATGCAGTGCCATCTGCAGCTTCAGCTTTCCCTGCTTGCGGGTGGGGCGATTGACCAGTCCCCCCAGGTCGAAGGCGGCGACTGGAATCTCGCGTTCGCCCATCTGCCTGAAGAAATCGGCCCGCCGCGACAGCCCGCCCAGCTGCTTGAGGCTGCAGCCGCACGGTTCGACGTAGCCATGCTGCTCGCCCGTGAAAACCAGGGCAGCCCGCACTCCCTCCCAACCCTGCAGCATGGGGCGGGGGGGCTCGGACTTCGCCTTGGCCGAGCCATGCTCCGCCGCTGGTTCGCCAGCCGCGGTTTTTGCTTCACCAGGGCCACTGGGGACCTGCGCCGCCACGCTGGGGTCGGCACCGTCGTCAGCCCGTGGGTCGGCAGATTCCTCCTCGTTCAGAACAGCCGTCGCTTCGCGGGTCGCGCGAGTCTGCAGCGTCTGCGGGCGGTCAACTGCTGGTTGGGATCGCGGACTCAGCGGCCACATCCACCAAACGACAGTGCACCCCACCGCGAATCCTGCCAGCATCCCCCACGTGGTCTTCGACATCGACTCACCTCCTGTGATCTGCGTCCTGCGATCGGTTTCGCCCCTGGTTGCCGGTCCCCACGATCGTCGGGGGGCTGTTCGGCTGGAGCGAAGTCTGTCACCCGCGCCTTAGTAGGCGTTCAAGAACACCTTCAGCCGAATCTCGGGAGCCTGGGTGTGGTTGGTCTTGATCAGCACCAGGCCGGGCGACTCTTCGTTCTTGAGAATGCGGTTGGTGCTGCCGGGCATGGTCAGCTTGAGCGTATGCCGCATGGCCACCCCAACCGCCTTGGGCTCTCCGGTGAACTCCGCCGCCAGCTCAGGGGGGTCGGTTTCGACCGAGAGAATCTTCAAACCCTCGTCCGGGCACTCCCGAACCAGCAGGTTGAGTGTCACCGACTTGCCATCGGTCGCGGGAAAGGCTCCCAGCGCGATCGCGCTCGCTTCCTGTCGGAACGCCGGGCCCAGGATTCGCACGGGGCCATCCCGGCGTCCCGTGATGTTGACCTTCAAGACCGCCTTCTCGCCCAGCGTTCCATCGGCTTTCCGTTCAGGGGCGTTGGTCACAATCTGCAGCGGGTACTGAAACGTCCCCACTGGCATACCGGGCAGCACCGAGACTTCCAGCCCAAAGCCCGACTTTCCCTGCATCTGGGCCACCTGCTCGGCGGTCGCCGGGTGCACCTTGATCTTCATGCGGGTCTCGTCGTAGATCAGCTTGTCGAGGCCGAGGTCATCAATCACTGGAGACAGCACGAGCCCCATGGTGGTCGAGGGCTGCGATTCGTTCACCTCGCGGATCTCCCAGTTGTCGCTGGGCATCAGCACGAATCGCGGCACCACCATGCCCAGGATCTTCAGCTGAAACACCGGATTGACCGGATCATTGGTCAGGATCTCGGCCCCTTTTTCGAAGTTGTCGGTCTGCTGCGTTGGCTTCCAGCGCAGCGTGATGGTCGCCGTCCCCCCGGGTGGAATCCTGTTGTCTCCCACTTCGCTGATGGTGCACTGGCAGGTGGTGCTTCCCTTGGCGATTTCAAGCTCGGCTTCGCCTTCATTCTTGATGACGAAGTCATGCGAATCCTCCTGCCCCACTTCCATCCGCCCAAAGGCGTGTTCGGTCTCGGCGAAGACCGCCTTGGGGTAGGGGCCCTGGCTGGCGATGGCGGGGGCGGACGTCACCCGCGTGGCGTTGAACCCCGCCCCCTTCTGGCCGGGCTCGGCCCCGGCAGAGTTTTTCGCTCCCGCCTTGTCACCCGCCCCCGCGGCGGCCCCCGCCGTGGCTCCTCCCAAGCCGGTCGCGGGAGCCATGGAATACCCCTTCAGCAGGCTCACGACGCCATAGGCGCCCAGCAACAGCAGACCCACCAGGAGCGGGGCTTTCCAGGTCATTGCAGCAGTCTCGGACAGAGGGACGGACGGTCCCCGCACGCCCAACCAGGGGCAGGGACACTCTCTACTACGCCGGCCACTTGCCCAACTGCGAATGAAAAATCGCACGCTCAGGCGGGGGACCGACAGGCACAGCTGTATTGTAGATCAGTCGAGGGTCGGGGCGGAATGCCTCTCCCGCGGGGTGCCAGTTGCAGGGTGACTGACTGGAGTGACGGGCAGGAACCGAGAAATCACCTGATTGTTCTTCCGAGTCGCGGGACAATCGACAGGATTTCTCTGTCCGAACGGTCGGGTGAGGGTTAGTGAGCGTGCAAATGCACCGGTAGCAAAAGTTCAGCAACCTCAGGGTGATTCAACTTGAGCCGCACGAAACCGGGATTGGTCACCAGCCGCTGTGTCGCCGGGCTCCCGGGAGGATAGCTGAGCCGCAATTTGTACCGGCTCAGCTCATCCTTGACCGGGCCGTCGGGGGTCAAGGTCGCGGTCAGTCCCGGGGGGTCCGACTGGCAGCCAAGAATCTGCAGACCGGCGGCGGGGGCATTGCGAGCACGAATTGCAATGGTCAATTCGGCCCCGTCGCTGGCCGAGAATGCCCCAAACCCGGCGATTCCCTGCTTGGCATCGTACCCCGGGCCCACCAGCAGCAACGGCCCCTTGCGAAGGACGGTGACCAGCAGGACGACCTCGGGAAAGGCGGGATGCAACTCGTCTTCGAGAGCCTGTCCGGGGTCGTGGGCGTCCTCTTCCGACGGCGGCGCGGTGGAGGAGAGCCCACGCTCGTTGGGGGGGCCGGTCTCTTCGCCGGCCGGGTCTTGGTTTGTCCCCACCGCGCCTGAAGGGACGCGGACTCGAACACGCAGGGGAATCCGCATCAAGCCGTAGACCTTGCCTGGTTTGAGCGCGATGACCAGTTCGACCCCCGACAACGCCTCCATCTCGGTCAGCCGCTGGGAAGGGGCCGGCTGCGAGGTGATTTCCAGCAGGTCGCGGTCGAATTCCAGGTCGGCCACCTCGAGCGCGGGGACCAGGTTCGACACCAGCCAGCCCGTCCGTTCGACACGGGTCTGCCCTTCGACGGCGGGCAATTCCCAGATGGAATTGGGAACGATGGCGAGGGGCACCGCCGCCCGCCCCTTGAGTTTCAGCTTGAACTTGGGGTGCGCCGGGTCGTTGGAGCGAATCTCGAGAAACTGATCTTCACCGTCTGTGGCCGAGGACGGACTCCAGCGCACGACCAGCGCTCGACGCTCTCCCGGGGCGAGTGTTTCGCCCGGCCGGTCTGAGAGTGTCGCCTCGCAGGTTGTGGCTCCCTGCGAAATCTCGAGTGGCCCGGTCCCCTCGTTCGCGATCAGCACCCGCCGCTCCCGCTGCCCCTGGACGGGCACGCGGCCAAAATCGAGTTCGGCCGGTTCGACCACCAGGCGGGGCAGAGCTCCCATGGCCGCGGGAGGAGGCCAGTACTCGAGCCGGGGTGGGGCGTGCGGGTCATCCAGTGCCGGAGCCAGCGTCGCCGGGGCGTCGACGGAGGGAGGGGCTCCAGGCCCCTTCCATCCCTGCGCCAAGTCGATGGCGTAGTAACCGATTGCCAGCAGAAACCCCAAACCGACCAGCACCACGCCCGCTCGCATTGTTGACTCTCTCTCGCCGGTGTTCGGTTCTGCACCGGTGTCAGGTCCTGATTGGTGTTCGGTTACGGGCGGGGATTTTCCTCGAACCGCCAGGGAGTCTCGGCCCCCGGTGGCCCGCCGCCAACAGTCCGGCGGAGCAGCCCGCAACAATTCGCCGCAGTCAGCCCCGCAGAGATCCCCTTCGTCCCGTGGCGACTGTATTCTAAACTGCGGGAGTTGGAGGGCCACGCCCCTGCGGGGATTTTTGCGGAAACCCTGGGGGCGGTGCCCCTTGGCAGTCCCAGTCGATCTGGCCGACGAGTCTGACATCGTCAGTTCATCGG
>CAIUHT010001379.1 GCA_903898975.1 uncultured Planctomycetaceae bacterium | reverse complement strand
GCTCGAGAACAATCAGCCACATCACGCTCGCGCGTCGGAGCTCAGTTTAGACGAGCGCAGATTCAAAACGGTTCAGATTGCTGAACGCGTTTCACCCGCTGGCCTGACCGGGTTGGCTGAAGAACGCCGCCGGGCTCAACGGAGTCCCGTTGAGTTGGGCCGCGTCCTCAACCCTTCAAAAACTTCTCGATCCGGTCGAAGCCGGCTTCCAGGTTCGCCAGGCTTGTCGCGAACGACAGGCGGACATACCCCGGGGCGCCGAAGGCGTCGCCGCTCACCAGGGCCACATGGGCCTCTTCCAGCAGGCCGGTGCAGAACTCGGTCGAGTCGCGGTACACCTTTCCGTTTGGCAACGCCTGGCCAAAGTGCCGGCTCACGTTGAAGAACGCATAGAACGCCCCCCCCGGCTCAGGCATCGACACCTTGGGCAGCCGGGCGACGCGGTCCAGCGTGTACCGCCGGCGCTTGGTGAACTCGACCAGCATGTCGGCCACGCACTGCTGCGAGCCCGAGACCGCCGCCATCGCGGCATGCTGGCTCACGCTGCACGGGTTCGAGGTCTGCTGGCTCTGCAGGTTGTCCATCGCGGCGGTCAGCTCCACGGGGGCCAGCGTCCACCCAATTCGCCACCCGGTCATGGCGTACGCCTTGCTCACCCCGTTCACAATCACCGATCGCTCGGGAATTCCCCCCAGCAGCGTCGTCCAGCTGCGGAACTTCTCCCCCGTGTACAGCAGCTTGTCGTAGATCTCGTCCGAGCAGACCCACAGCTTGTGCTTCTCGGTCACGCGGGCCAGCTCCTCCAGCTGGGCGGTCGAGTAGGTCGCCCCCGTCGGGTTGCTGGGGCTGTTCAGCAGCAGCATCCGGGTGCGGGGGCCAATGTGCCGCTCGAGGTCGGCGGGCGACAGCCGAAATCCACTCTCCTCGGTCGTGGGAATCACCGTCGCCCGGGCCCCGGCCAGTTCGACCAGCGCCTCGTAGCTCACCCAGAACGGCGCGGGAATCAACACTTCGTCCCCGGGGCCGCACAGGGCGGTGATCGCGTTGTGCAGCGAGTGCTTCGCCCCATTCGAAACCAGGCACTGGTTGGGCTTGTAGGTGAAGCCGTGCTCGCGCTCATACGCGGCACAGATCGCCTGCTTCAACTCGGGAATTCCCCCCGACGGGGTGTAGTGGGTATGCCCCGCCTGCATCGCGGCGATCGCCGCCTGCTGGATGTGGGCGGGCGTGTCAAAGTCGGGCTCGCCCAGTGTGAAGTCGTAGACCTTCACCCCCTGCGCCTTCAGGGCCTTGGCCTTGGCGGCCGCCGCGATGGTGGCAGAAGGCTTCAACGACGAAACAGCAGGCGAGAGTTGCATGGAGCGAACGCCACGGAACAGAGGAACAACGCGGGAAACAGACAGTCAATCCAACCCCCCCCGCACCACCCCGACCGCAGTCAGGACCAGCCGGGGGACACTCACTTTGGTGAAGGACCCAGGTGGGCACTTCAGCGGGCCAAGATCCGAAAACCTCCCCCAGGTGCCGTCCCCACAAGGGGACACCCACCCAGCTGGGGACATCCAGTCACAAGACCCCACCCCGGCAACCCACCAGGCATCCGCCTCGAGGACCAGCCAGGCCAGCCCCGTATTCTCGACAACCCGGTTCGCAGGCGTCAAGTTGCCCCACCCTCCACTCTCCACTCTAGACGCTCCACCCCTCATCGCTCCCCCGTCCCTCGCGCGTCCACCCGCTCCTCTCGGTTCAGTCCACCCGTCATCTGTCGAGTCCGAATGGCCCCGCCTGGTGAACAGCTCCCCCAGCCCCCGGCTGTCTCCAGGGGCACTTACGCTGGACCCGGGCTCAGGAGAATCCGGGACTTAGGACGGGAACGAATTCGCCAACTCGTTGCCAATCATGGAATTTCGGCTTGACACATTTTTCGAACCCCCGTAACTTTCACTCACCTGACTCGCCCTAACCGATCTGACCACGTTGTGGATAACCTGTCAGTCGGCGACTTGAAAGAGTCATCACATCGCACGGAGAGGGGTGTGATCGGGAGGGTTGGGGGGGTCGGAGGGGCTGTGGTGCCGAGGCTTGGAGTTTCCAGGCGCGGGCTCAGCCACCCGACCTAGCGATTTGTTCAGCCTGCGGTGACCACGATTCGGATGTCGGTGGCGTGCGGGTTCCTTGTTCGTGAATTCGGCATCCGGGTGTCTCTGAAAGAGAACGGAGATCAGTCTCATGGCCGCTGCCAAGAAAGCTGCTGCAAAGAAGTCGACCAAGGCCAAGCCCGCCGCCAAGAAGGCGACGAAGAAGAAGTAGTCCTGCTGCCTTGGTTCCCGTGAGTTTCTCACGGTGAATCAGGCTCCAGAACATCGGCGGCTTCCGCCGTTCAGACAGACCAAGGGTCAACCCCTTGGTCTGTTTTTGTTTGCGCAGACCACTCCGCTCCCGGCACCCTCCCCGGCTCGTGCCGTGGCCCCCCCTCGTCCCCCCTTGGCTCCCGGGGGCTCGATCGTCGATAATGCGGCCTCGACCAACCCCTCGCTCCCTTCCGACTTGGGTCCCCGCCATGTTCCCTTGCGGTCCGCTGACCTCCTCGCCCGGTCGCCTTCCCACCCTCTCCCGGCGGCAGGCCCTGCACCAGCTGGGAGCGGGGTTTGGGACCCTCGCGTTGGGATCACTGCTCGCGACCCCCACCCCCGCCGCTCCCGTCGCCACCGCGCCTGGGGCCGCCTCCCCGCTCGCTCCCCAGGCTCCGCACTTCGCCCCCCGCGCGAAACGGGTCATCCAGCTCTTCATGCCTGGCGGTCCCTCGCAGGTGGATACCTTCGACCACAAGCCCGCCATCGCCCGCTTCGCCGGGCAACGCCCCGCCGAGGTCGACCGCAAATCCCTCCGGAACACCAAGGGGGGCCTCTTCCCCTCCCCGTTCAAGTTCCAGCAGTATGGCCAGACCGGCAAGTGGGTCAGCGACATCTTCCCCCACGTCGGGGCCCTCGCCGACGAACTCTGCTTCATCCACTCCCTCCACACCGACATCCCCGAACACGCCGGCGCGATCCTGATGATGAACGTCGGGCACCTGCAGCCCAATCGCCCCAGCCTGGGCTCGTGGCTGGTCTATGGCCTCGGTGCCGACAACCAGAACCTCCCCGGGTTCGTCGCCCTCTCCCCCCGGGCCCAGCCCCGCGGACAGGCCGCCAACTGGGGAAGCAGCTTCCTCCCCGGTGCCTACTCGGGCTGTTACGTCAACATCCAGCAGATGCGCCCGGAATCGGTCCTCGCCGATCTCAAGAGCCAGTTCGCCGGTCCCACCTCGCAAACCCGCCAGGTCGATCTCCTCCGCCGGCTCAACCGCCTCCACGCCGACCGCCAGCAGAATGAATCGCTCCTCGAGTCGCGCATCGCCGCGATGGAGATGGCGTTCAAGATGCAGCTCTCGGTCCCCGAGGCGTTCGATCTCTCGGGCGAGACCGAGGCGACCCACCGCCTCTATGGCGACAGCGAGTATGCCAAGGGGTGCCTGCTGGCCCGCCGGCTGGTTGAACGCGGTGTTCGCATGGTGCAGCTCTCGCACTCGATCGATGGCTACGACATTGCCTGGGACACCGGCCACGACAACATCGAGGGGGGCCACGCCACTCTTGCCAAGGCCTGCGACCAGGGAATCGCCGCCCTGCTCATCGACCTCAAGCAGCGCGGGCTGCTCGAAGACACGCTCGTGATGTGGGGCGGCGAGTTCGGCCGGGCCCCCACCTCCGAGGGACAGAAGGGACGCGACCACGACCACTACGGCTTCACTCACTGGCTCGCCGGGGGAGGCGTGCGCCCCGGCTACAGCCACGGTGCCACCGACGAATTCGGTCTCTCGGCGGTCGAGAACCGGGTGCACGTGCACGACCTGCACGCCACCGTGCTGCACCTGCTGGGCCTCAACCACGAACAGCTGACCTACCGCTACTCGGGCCGCGACTACCGACTGACCGACGTCTCGGGCCAGGTCGTCCACGAGTTGTTGGCCTAGCCCCAACCAGGGCGCCTGCCCACCGTGCGACAGGTTTGCCACTTGTCGAAAACTCCCCATCACCCAGCGCCCCTCTCCACAGGCCGCAGATCAGCACAACGGCGGCGGCGACCCCGACTGGCTCCGCCGTTGGACCCCCCCGCTTCGCAAGACAAGTTGTGAACTTGTCGAAAACTTCCCATCACTCGGCCCCACCAGCCCGGTTGCCGCGGACCATCAGCACAGCGGGTGTGGCACAGGTTCGAAAACCTGTCGTGCGCGAGAACGTGGCCGTCCTTAACCCGCAAGTCGACCATGCCCAAGCCAGACCGCGGCCGAGTGCAGCCACTCGATCAGATGCGGAGCCAGACTGCCGAAGAACTGGAAGCCCGCGCCGACCGCTATGAGCAACTCGCCAGCCAGGGAGGGGGCGGCGACGACCCCGAATGGCTCCGTCGCTGGGCCGTCCGCCTCCGGCAACTGGCAACAGCCAAACAACGCAGCCGCAAATCAAAACGCTGACGGCAAAGAAGCAGAGCAGCCGCCCCCGTCGCACGACAGGTTTTCGATATGTCGGAGCGCCAGCTCGAGACGAGCACCTGCCAACAGAGTCACGTCGAATCGGCGGTTCTTCCATCGGCACCCCCCAACAAATCAGCCCCCAACGGATCCCTCTCGCCTGGGGAGAGGGTGGCCAAAGGCCGGGAGAGGGGCCGCGAGGTCGCTGGCAAAGACAAGGCAAGACTGCGATCGAATCAGGGAGAGCGATCCCGAGCAAGAGCGACTCTCCCCGAAGCGAGCCTGTAGGGCTCGTTCTACCAGCCCAGGCCGAAGGCCTGGGTTACGGCCCCCAGGTTGCCCCGGCCCTGTAGGGGCCGTTCACCGTGGTCGGGCGGAGAGCGCCGGCTCCCGTCACTCGGCCCGCACCAACCCGGTTCCCGCATTCCATCAGCACAGCGGACGTGGGAAAG
>CAIUHT010001378.1 GCA_903898975.1 uncultured Planctomycetaceae bacterium | reverse complement strand
CGCCGCATTCGGCGGATTGTTCCGGCGGCTCTCGTCATGGTTTTGGCCACCCTCTTTGCAGGGTATCGCTGGCTGACCCCCGCAGAATTGGCGCAACTCGGAAAGTCAGCCATGGCCCAAGTCGGCATGGTTTCGAACATCTATTTCTGGGAGGACACGAGTTATTTCTCCTCCCGGGCCGAAACAAAGCCGCTGCTGCATACCTGGTCGCTGGCAGTCGAGGAGCAGTTCTACATCTTCTATCCACTGGCACTGATGTTTCTGAGTCGCTTTCCTCTGCGAACTCGATTCGGGGTACTGGCCGGTGGAGCACTGATCTCCCTGGGACTGAGTTGTTATGGAATCGCCTTCCATCCCGAGGCAACCTATTACCTGCTCCCTCCCCGGGCGTGGGAGCTGCTGGTCGGATGTCTCCTGGCCTTGCTGGGAAAATCTTCTCAACTCTCGTTCTCGCGGGCCAATCTCCTCTCCCTCGTTGGACTGCTGGGGATTGCAATCCCAGCCGGGGTCTACACAGCGCGGACCTCGTTTCCCGGACTGACGGCGATCCCGCCGGTGGTGGGGACGGCCCTGGTCATCTATGCCACGGCGCACTTCCCCGGCCTGGCCATCTCTCGCCTGCTTTCCTGGAAGCCCATGGTGGGACTGGGACTCATCTCCTATTCCCTCTATCTGTGGCATTGGCCAGTGATTGTGTTCTGCACCATGCTGCTTGGACACCTCGCCGGCTGGCGTGCCATGATTCCGTTGGTACTGATGTTGGTCCTGGCGGTCTTGTCTTGGTGGCTGGTGGAAACCCCGTTTCGACGCAAGTCCGAGTGGCTGCCGAAGCCACGGTTGGTCGTCGGGGCCGTCGCGGGCAACCTGCTGATCCTTGCGATCGGATTTCTGTTTTATCACACAGACGGATGGCTCAGCCGGTACTCTGCCCAGGAGCGGTTGTTGATCGAAGACCTGACGTGGACCGGTGAGGAATACGGTTGCTCTCTCAGCGACAGCCTGCGCTTTGAGCAACTTCCCCCCAGTTGGAATATTCCACCAAAGGGAGACCGTCTCGATTGGCTTGCGTGGGGAGACAGTCATCTTCGCACCTGCGGCCCACTGCTCGAGCAGTTCGCCCGCGAGGAGAATTGCTCGTGCAAGATTATTGCCACCAGTGGCATCCCTCCGCTGCCCGATGTCTGCCTGCCGCACAACAGCGATTGCCCCCCCAACGCATTGCTGAAGCGTCAGCAGGAAGTTCGGGAATTGCTCGACCAACATCGTCCCCGGAATCTTCTGCTGATGTGTCGGTGGAGTGTTTACACCGATGGGCGCAACTCCACTGAGCCACCCAGCCACCCCGATCGGTACCTGCTGTCAGACGTACAGCAGTCGGGTTCGAGTCGCGATTCTTCAGATCAGGTGCTGTTTCGCAGTCTCGATCGCCTGAATCAGTACTGTCAGGAACGAGACATCGTGCTGTGGCTTGTCAAACAGGTTCCGGAAACCGCAGAAGCTTTTCCAGCCAAAGAAACTTTCCAGTGGGCGATTGGTCGCACTTCGGATCCGTCCGACACTCGCTCAACGCTGGCCGATCATTATCGCCGACAGGCCCGCGTCGAACAGATTTTCCAGAACCCCCGGTTGGCCGGCATTCGCTTCATTGATCTCACTCCAGCCCTTCTCAACGAACAGGGTGAGGTTCGGAATTACGAGGCTGGCCGGGCACTGTATCGCGACAGCAACCACCTGACCCGCTGGGGGTGGGAGATTCTGCGACAGGACTTCTTCTCCGCCATCCGCCAAAGGCAGCAGTCCTATTCCCAAGCCCATTGAGCCCGATCTGTCGCCAACAGGGGACGGCCGGGTTCGCAATGAACCGGCTTCGGTCTTCCTGTCGCCCGACAGATCACGCTCAACGGTTGCCCGAGGCGCCACTCACGTGGGCCAAGCCCGCCTCACAACTGAGATCACTCGCTTTCACAACCCCCCGCGTTTCCCAGCACCCGCTCGCGCAACTGCCTGGGAATACCAATCTCCACCACCAGCACTGTTCCCGTGCGGCGGTTGGAACCGTGATGGCAAAATCCCTGTTTCGGCGCGACAAACGTCGCCATGTGGTCGGCCACGACGCACTCCCCCGGCGCGTCCCCGGTATTGGCATCCATCCCCGATGGCAGGTCGACTGCCAGCACGGGACGCCCCGCGGCATTGATCGCCCGAATCACGCCAGCCAACGGTTCGCGCGGCCCCCCCTGAGCCCCGGTCCCCAGCAGGGCATCGACAATCCAGCCCGCCCGATTCAGCCGCACCGCGAGATCGGCCACTGTTCCGTCCTGTCCCAGGATCCAGCGGGGAATCGCTCCCGCCACGAGCACTTCGTAATTCACCCGGGCATCCCCCGTCAGCCCGGCCGGGTCACAGCAGACCACCACCTCGACCGTGAGGCCGTGCAGTTCCAGGTGCCGGGCGATGACAAACCCGTCCCCTCCGTTGTTCCCCTTCCCACAGCAGATTACGACCGGGGAGGTCACCCCCAGTTCCAGCAGCCACTCGGCCGTGCCACGGCCGGCATTTTCCATCAGCACCAGGCCCGTCAGGTGATACTCGCGGATGGCGACTTCATCGACCGCCCGGGAGGCTTCGCGTGTCAGGAAAATCATGACAGG
>CAIUHT010001377.1 GCA_903898975.1 uncultured Planctomycetaceae bacterium | reverse complement strand
CTTGTGGTCATGGCAGCGGCAGCAGTTGAGCGTGAGCCCCAGCCAGGTGAGCCCGGTGGTCTCGACGCGGTCGATGACGGTCTCGACCCGCCACTCTTCGGCGATGAGGCCCCCTTCGCCATTGAGGCGGTGGTTGCGGTTGAAGCCGGTGGCGACCCGCTGCGGCAGGGTCGATTCAGGGAGCAGATCGCCCGCGAGCTGCTCGATGGTGAACTGGTCGAACGGGAGGTTGCGGTTGAACGCGTCGATGACCCAGTCGCGCCATGGCCACATCTGGCGGGAGCTGTCGACCTGGAACCCGTTGCTGTCGGCGTAGCGGGCGAGGTCGAGCCAGGCCTGCGCCATCTGCTCGCCATAGCGGGGCGAAGAGAGGAGGCGATCGACCACCCGCTCGTAGGCTCCGTCGGCGTGGTCGGCGAGGAACGCGTCGACCTCGGCGGGAGTGGGAGGGAGGCCGGTGAGATCGAGCGTCACTCGCCGCAGCAGGGTGGCGCGGTCGGCTTCAGGATTCTGTTCGAGGCCGGCGGCGTGGACCCGCGCCAGGATGAACTGGTCGATCGGGTTGATCACCCGGGCGGGGCGGGTGAGCGCGGGGACTGGCGACCGGACGGGAGCTTGAAAGGCCCAGTGACCGGCGGTGCTGGCTCCCTGCTCGATCCAGCGTCCCAGGGTTTCGATCTGCGCGGGAGAGAGTGACTTGCCCGACTTGGGCGGGGGCATCTTGAGGGCGGGGTCGCTGGTGGTGATCCGCTCCCAGAGTTCACTTTCGGCCCGTTTGCCAGCGACCACGACCCTGGCCCCGGAGTCGCCCGCGAGCTGCGACCAATCGACCTGATCAAGTCGCAGCCCGCCGTGCCGTTGCTGGTCATCCGGGCCGTGGCACTGGAAGCAGGCATCGGAGAGCAGGGGGCGGATGTCGCGATTGAAGACGAGGTCGCTCGCCTGGGCCGACTGGGGCTGGCCCAGCAGGGAGCCACCCACCAGGGCGACGAGAGAGAACCACGCGAGCGGAGAGACGAGTGACAACAGCCGGGGCATGTGTGAACTCGAGAGGCAGGAACAGTTCGGGCGGGTCACCCCGCCAAGGCGGGATGCCTTTCGCCAGTTTACCCGATCGCAGTGGCGACACGGTATGGACGGGGCGGGAGGATAAGCGATCGGTGTGAACGGGCATTCGCGCGACCGGGGTTGTCGCGCCTGGGGTTGCCGGCGGGGGCGACCGAGTGTTTTCGCTACGCGCTGAACCTTGGCTCTTGGCCGGGAACTCTCCCGCCGCGACTTCAGCCTGGAGCCACGAACACGCAACCCCCCAACTGCGACTTCCGGACGGTGCGACTACTTAGACCGCACCGCTGCGTTTCGTCTGCTACGCCGCGGCGAGCGAAGAGCGGAGATCGACATCGCGATCGGCGGGTCGCAGCGGCGGGGAGGGTGTCGAGATCGCACAGAGAAGACCGAGGGGCGGGGGAGTGCTGGTTAGCGATTCACCCCGGTCCCGGCACCGCCTCCACCTCCGCCGGCACCGCCTCCGCCGCCACCAGCGCCGCCGCCTCCGCCACCAGTGCGGCCACCCCCGCCGGTTAGGAAGGAGTAGGTGAAGACGTCGCGGATGGTGGAGAAGAGCGGGGTCATTGAGAGGCGGACGTACCGGCGATCGGCCGAGACCACGGCGAGGGCGGTGTTCGAAATGCCATCGGGCAGGATGGTGATGACCGGCTGATAGCCGGCTCCGCCCCGGGCCAGGCGGCGGTTGCGATCGCCCAGCCCGGTCAGGGCGTCCCGCTCGCGGTCGCGTTCCTCCCGCCCACCGCGTCCCGACCGGCGTTCGCGATCGTGGGGGGCGACCAGGGGAATCCAGCCCAGTTCCTGTCGGCGTCCACGATTGAGCGAGACCCGCAGCAGCTGGTCCTCAGGGCCCAGTTCGATCGAGTGCCGGTCTTCCATCTCGTAGGGGGTCCCCTGGTAGCGGACAATCCGCAGCACGGCTCGCTTGCCCACCACGTTCCCCACGTTGTAGCGGACCCGCACCGTGTAATCGCCGGGGAGCCCCTGCGGGCAGACGTAGCGGTCGAGCGAGTCGGCCTGGTTCGCCCCATGCCCGTCCGCGGCGAGGATCCCCCCGCCTGGAGTCTGCGGGCTGTCGAACGAGCAGATGCTGCCGCCCGGTTCTTCGACGATCAGGTCGAGGTCGGCGACCCCGCTCCAGGTCAGTTCGACGAACAGATCGCGCTGGCGGGCCTGGCGCACCGCCCGGGCCAGGCGCTCGGCTTCGGCGGTCTCGCCCGCGTCGCGGAGCTGCTGTTCGAGCGCGTCGGTCTGCGCGACGGCGGCGCGGTGTTGCTGCTCGTAGCCCTTCTGCCACGCCCGTTGCAGTTGGCCGGTCACGCCCCAGATGGCTCCGTCGACATCGCGCAGCTGGCAGGCCAGTCTCAGGCCCAGCACATACGGTTCGAGGCGGGTGGGGTCGGCGAGGGCCGCCTGCTGATACAGCGCGAGCGCCCGGTCTTTGGCCCCGTAGCGGGTCAGGAAGGCGGCGGTGTAGAGCAGGTTGGGGGCGTCGATCTGGCTGTCGACCAGCGACAGCAGCACCCGCTGCACGTCGGCGGCGGGGCGACCTGCCGCTTCCATCTCGAGCGCCAGCACCGTGTACATCCACGGTTGCCCCTGCCCGTTGCGGAGCGCGGCTTCGAGGCAGGCGACCACCCCCGCGGGGTCTTTCTTCTGGTGCAGCCGCAGCACCAGGTCGGCGACATCGCCCGGGTGGGGCTGGTGGGTGCTGAAGAATTGCTCCCAGCCCTCTTCGGCGGGGAGATCGCCCGGGGGAGTGAGGGGGAGGGTCGACCGCCGGGGACGGTTGGGCTGCGCGGGAATTGCCGTGGCGGGAGGAGCGGCTTCCTCGGCCTGGCAAAGCAGCACGGCAGGCTGAGCCTGGAGGGGCTGAGCCTGCCGTGTGTGAACCGCTGGGCATTCCCGACCCGAAAGCGACTTAGCGTCGCGAAGCAGGGTGGAAAGTCCCTGGCCGGGGAGAGTCGTTACGGGGCTGTGGGGAGTTTTTTTTTGTGCGGCGCGGGAGCGACCGGCTGACGGGCATCGATGGTGAAGAATCCACCACCGCCCATGCCGCCACCGCCCATGCCACCCATGCCGCCACCACCCATGCCGCCCATGCCACCGCCACCCATCCCGCCCATGCCGCCGCCACCCATGCCACCACCGCCCATGCCACCGCCGAAGCCACCACCCATGCCGCTGGCACCCATCGCCTGCGGCTGAATGACGAGGTCTCCCACGGGGTAGACGCGGATCTGCAGTTTCGAGTCGGCGTCGGACTTGGTGGTGATCTTCATCACCTCGTCTTCGATCAGCCAGGTGAGGTCACGCCCTTCGAGCAGCAGCTTGAGGACGCTGCGGAACGAGATGCCCGAGAGTTGCAGGGTGACCGGTTCGTCGAGGTTCGCCGAGGCTCCGTCGTCAGAGAGCTTGGCTTCGTCAATGTAGATGTCGATGCCCATCTGCTTCTCGAGGAACTCGATGCACTCACGCAGCGGAGTTTCCTGGAAGTTGACGTCGGTCGGCTTCGCGAGCGACTCGCGGAGCTTTTCTTCCGAGGGGCTGTACTTGGTCAGGTCGACCGAGGCCCACTTCTTGCGGCGTTGCGTCAGCTGCTGCCACACCTCGGGAGGGGGGTAGAGCATCGGGGGTTCGTCGGGGAACGGCACGTGGGCCTTCTCGACGAGGTACAACGCTTCGAGGAACTTGTCGCTGCGGAGCAGCCGGAGCCGCATGATGCGGTCGAGCTGCAGCGCGGCTTCGGTCACGAAGATCGACTGCCACGAGACGCCGTTATAAGGAGCGACTTCGATGGTCGAGCGGGCGACCTGTTCGGCCTGTTCGAAGGCCTGCTCGTTGCCCGTGAAGCCCTCGTTCATCAGGGCCCGGACTTTTTCGATGAGGGTGGTGAGCCGCTCGTCGCGGAGAACCAGCTGATCGGTCGCAAGCCGCTGCGACTCGAGGGCCGCCGACCGTTCGAGCTGCAAGATGCGCTGGCCTTCCAGCTGGTTCTGCAACCGCATCAGTTCTTCCATCTTCCGCTGGACGCGGGCCCGATTGGCTTCGCGTTCGTTGGGGTCGATGTCGGTCGACGAGTTGATGGTGTTCATCAGCCGCTTGAGTTCCGACAGGCCCGACTCGGGGTCGGTCCGCTTGGCCTTGTCGATGTCGGCGAGGCGGCGCTTGACCTGGGTGCCCAACTGCTGGCCGCGGATCCGCTTCGCCTCGAGTTCCTGGTCGACCAGGTCACCCTCGAGCACCGAGCCGGGCTGCGGGGGAGAATTCAGGGCCGGGGCGGGAGCCGGGGGCGGGTTGCGGGTCGGAGCCGGGGTCGATTCGTCGGAGGGGGCGACCCCTTCGTCTTCGGCCGGTTCGGGAGGAGTGTTGTCGGCCTGCGCCAACTGGACCTCGCCCTTCAGCTTGCG
>CAIUHT010001376.1 GCA_903898975.1 uncultured Planctomycetaceae bacterium | reverse complement strand
GTACTCAGATGATTCCGATGCGGAACTGGAACTTAGTCGCCTGTCGATTCGTGTCGCTACACCGTTGGACAACGAAGCCAAATGGGGACTTTCGAGCCGAGAGCCGATCAAAGCCAGTGGGGGACAGCGAGAGGAAGTTTCACCATCGACGGAGACGAAGGTCCTCCGGGCGGATGCGCTTCTCGCTCTCAACGAACTCGTCCATCGTGAGAGCGAGAGAGGGGCCGACAATGTCGGTTATCACCGTTTGTCCATTGGTGAGGATGGCACGATGGGCATGTCTCCGGCAACGCGCGTCACGGGCACATGTTCCACCTTTGCCGAAACGCTCCGGTCCGCGGCGGAGGCGCTAGGAGTGATAGCGCGGCCGGTGACGCTTGGTACAGCAGCTTGGGCCGACCCGGTAAGGCACGCTCGTCACGAGAACGACGTTCATGCACTCGTAGAGGCTCTGGAACCCAGCACTCTCAGATGGATTCTGCTTGACCCGACCTTCAATGTCCACTTTGAAGACGCCCACGGAAACATGCTCGGTTTGCGCGATTTGTATGCGCTTGCGTCCGAGGGGAAGCCATGGAAAGTTGTGCCGGGCTCAGTCGTCAAGCCAGGGCGTTCTCATCAGGATTACTATATCCCGTATGAGAGTTTTCTTTCGTATGTGTATGCTCCGGAGTTCGAGGGGCATCCTGCGGTTAACCCGCTCGGCTTGAGTCCGCAACAGGTCATTCAGCGCGCAGCAGGTGGGCAACCTTAGCGTGATGTTCCTCTTCGTCGTCTCGCTTCCTTGACGGAGCGGAGCACGAAGCGTGCGTCTGGGGGGCGGGAAGTGCAGCCGTTCCGCAGTCGCCGGCAGCCGTTGCTAGTCCTGCACGGCCTGCCTGAGCCCTGGGAAGGCGTTGAGTGTTTCGCGCAGGAAGTGCTGGCGTTCGGGCGCATCCGCGCGCATCAATCTCGCATGGGGGCGACTGGTGAGCTTTCCTCGCCCGTGACGCCGCAGGAGTGTCGTCCCGAAATCGTCGGCAAACCGAGATTGGCAGCAGCCTCAGGAGAATTGAGGCGCGGAACTTACCCGCGCGACTTGCGGAGCACGCAAACCAAGTTGAAACTCAGCATCTCCTTCGCGAGCGGATGAGCCGACATCAACGCCTTGTTGAGACGGGCCGCGAAGGACCCCTCGCCGGCAATGCGCGCGGCGATGGGCGGCTGCTCCACGAACACCACCTCCAGAGAGTTCTGCCTGGCAAGCGCCAGAAAGTCCTCGCTGCCCAAGCCGTTGAGTGTCGGCAGGCACTCGAATCGATGGTGGTACGAGAGTCGAGGTAGTGGCTGGGTCCGGGTGTTGAATCGGCTCCCTCCCTGACCAGAGAGAACACGATTGGTTGCCCTCACCAGCGAACGAGCGCTGAAGATCCAGTGAATTCCAGGAACGCGGGTCACGAAGCCAAGATGGTGCGATAGCGCGCCCCAGTATGGCGTGAAAATGATGTACGCCATGCCTCCCGGCTTAAGGACTCGACTGATCTCCGAGATGGTCG
>CAIUHT010001375.1 GCA_903898975.1 uncultured Planctomycetaceae bacterium | reverse complement strand
GTTGCTCCTCGCTGAGCCTTCCCTGGCAGGAAGGGCGCTCCCGCTGGAGGGGGATTTGTGGAAACGGTGGGCCTTCGCGGCCCACACCCACGGCAAGGGGCGACGGGGGGCTGGGCGCCCCCCTGGGCCCCTTGCATCCCCCCTCCCCCGCCATGGAGTGAAGAGGAGCATCCATCCGGAACGAGGAGCATCGAGGAGATTTCAGACGCGCCCCTTTCCCGCGCTTCGCGCGGTACCCGCGGGGCGCGGTACTCACCGTCTCGTTGGTGCACCAATGAAACGAGGCGTGAGAAGGCCTCACCCCCTGGCCCCCTCTCCTGATGGAGAGGGGGAAGAGAGGGGAGATTACGGGGTTTCCGGCTCCCCTCTCCCGATAGGTTCACTTCGGGACACATCCGAAGATCTGGCTATTTTTAGCTTGTTTCTCCGGGGTGCCAAGGGAGGACTTGAACGTCATGCTTCTGGTCATGTTGCTGCCGCATGACTCGTTCCATGCCGAAGGGTTCGTTCGGTCCGTTTGGGGGCAGGAGGACCTGCCCGACCGCCGCTTGTTCGAACGATTGGTCCGCAGCGCTACCATGCTCCTGCATCGCACCAGCGCTCCAACCTCGGAGGAAGCCCGCGCCGAGCGCCGAGGCTTCCAGCGCTTCTACCGTAACGAGCGGATCGATCCGCTCGTGCTCTCGGCCAAGAGCGACGCCTACGCCATCGATGCGCTCCGAGGTCTCGATCTTTGCATCGTTGCCCACGATACCACCGAGGTTGCGCTCCGCGGGGCTGATACACCCGAGGATGCAGGGGTGCTGCGCTCCTCCTACTCACGCGGGTATCTGCTCCACGATGCCATCGCCCTCCACCCAGGAACGGGCGTTGTGCTCGCCTGGATGGACGGTCAGGCATGGACTCGTGGCTCTTCCCTGCGCCATCAGGACCATCGGACACGAACGCCACAACAGCGCGAGAGCATCAAGTGGCGCCGTGGCATCCGACGCGTTGAACGCAAGATAGGCAAGGCCCACCTCGCCATCCGGATGGTGCATGTCATGGACTCTGAAGGCACCACCCACGAGAACTTTCTCTTCGCGGTCCACAACGCCCACAAGATCATCTCTCGTGTCTCCGAGGATCGTCTGATCGCGGAGCACGAGGGCAAACTCTGGGCGTTCCTGGAGAAGCAACCTTCGACGAAGACGTGGACCACGACGGTTCGGACCACGCCCTCGAAGACGGCGTTGAAGGCGGCTCGCCTGGCGGCAGAGCAGGAGAATTTCAGTGCAGCTCAGCGGGCTGGGAAGCAAGCGCAAGACGAGGTGCTGCGCAAAGGGTTGTCCCCCAGCGAGGCGACCAAGCGAGCACGCAAGGCTCGTCTAGCAGTTCTGCGCAAGGCCGGGGATGCGGCCGTGGCCGCACTCGTCGCGGAGGTAAAGGCCCTGGGTCAAGTGCGCGAGGTCGACCTGGCGATACGACATGCGAAGGTGACCTTGACCCCCAAGGACAAGCGGCGGCCTGTTCGCGTGCAAGCGGTTCTTTTCCAGGAGATCTCCCCACCAGACAACGTGGAGCCAGTCGAGTGGATGCTGCTGACGAACTACCGGGTGAAGACCGCGCAGGACGCGCTTCAGATCGGGTGTTGGTACAAGATGAGGTACTGCATCGAGGACATCCACAAGGTACTGAAGACAGGGCTGCACATGGAAGACGAACCCTTCGAGAACATCCGGAACTTCCAGCGCTACCTTGCCGTCGCGGGGCCCATCGCCGCCCAGTTGGTGCGGTGGCGTGAGGCGTCGAGGGTCGAGCCTCACGCGCCAGCCTCCAACTACATTGAGCAAGAGCAGATCGAGACTCTCAAGGCGGCCTGTCGCTATCGCAGGATCGCGCTACCTCGGCGTCCGTGGACCATCGCGGACTTCATCCTGCGGCTAGCCCAGCTCGGGGGGTACGAACGCCGCCCAGACCGCCATCCCGGGTGGTTGGTGATCTGGCGCGGTTGGCGCCGCCTCGAAGAGTTCGCCGAGATCTACCAATTTGCTCAAACCGAGGGCGAATCGGCTCGCCGTAAGAGATGTGTCCCGAAGTGAACCATCGATGGGGAGGGGGAAGAGAGCGTTCCGCCTCGAACCTGGGTCGGGGTGAGGTTC
>CAIUHT010001374.1 GCA_903898975.1 uncultured Planctomycetaceae bacterium | reverse complement strand
TCCATCGCCGCGACACTCTTCGGCCAGCCCGGCTGAGCCACTGGCGTCACCGCGAGCGGGTCAAACGTGTGGCGCTCCGCGAGGGTGACGGGGAGGAGGGAGCGACGCCCCGGGTCGACTGTTCCGACGGATCGGCCCCGGGCACCGGCGACGCGAACCCGGCTCGGCCGCTGGCTCGCGAACGCGAACGGAGTGTGCGAGACTGGCCGAGGTTCCGCACGCAGGTGAGACCTGGATGACAGGTTGGTGGGCGGGGCGTGTGTGGTGGAGGAGCCCCCCGCGGGTTGGCCCATGATTTTTCGCCTGTCTCTGAAACTCGCCCAAAAGTTCAAGGTGAAGACGCTGGCCACGGTTCCCCTCGCTGAGAACCCGTTCGCCGATTGGACGGCGAACCTGTTCGAGATGAGCCGCAGGGAGCACATCATCGTGGCGAACACGCGGACGTTTTATTGCGTGGTCCTGCCCGGCGATGAGGCGTCGGACCTCTCCGAGTTTCTCAACCAGGCGTTGCGCTCCCTGTGTGCCTCGCTGGGAGATGATGGCTTGGGGTTCCTGCAGCCACACCTGAAGGTGCCGGCGCTGGCCGACGTGCAGTTTGCCAAGGCGGCCGATCGGAGAGTGACCGGCTCGATGGTGGAGTTGGTGAAGATTGCGAAGTCCAGCCCGGAGCAACCCTCCTACATGCTGCCTCAGCTTGGCCACGGGCTCAACGGAATCATCATGTCGTCACTGGACTTCCGGGGTGACGGGAGTTGGGGCACGCCCCTTCAGGCGTTCAAGGAACTGGCCAACGCCGCGCGTTGAGAGCTGCCCCGTGTCCTGGAATGGGCGCGGGTGAGGTCGGCACGACCGGGCAAGCCTGGCTCATCGTGGTGCGCCGTCCCTGCTCTCGTTTTGACAGGAGAATTTCCAGGCGGTACCGCAGCATCAATCGGGTCACGGGTGGGGCGGCGGTCTGCCAACCCGCGCAGGCGACGTGGCGTTGAGGCCCGTGGTGAACTGGACTGCCCGGTCAGTCGCCAGTGGGTCAGTGGGTCAGTGGTCGGCCCGGAAAGTGATACCCCGGCTGTTCGTCGTGGTGCCACGCCGGCTCTCGGTTGGACGGATCGCCCCGCGAGTGAGATACTCGCCCTGACACTCCGTGCGAACATCTCCCGCTTGCTCCGGTGGTTCACTCTCCTCTTCGGCGGTTGCCCACATGCTCGACGCCTACCGCGCTCACCTGCAGCAGACCCTCGATTCCATTCGCGCCGCCGGGACCTGGAAAGCCGAGCGGATGATTGGCAGCCCCCAGTCGGCGTGGATCCAGACCAGCGACGGTCGCCGGGTGCTCAACCTCTGCGCCAACAACTACCTCGGCCTCGCCGACCACCCCGAGGTCATCGCCGCCTCCCACGCCGCCGTCGAGGAATGGGGGTATGGCCTCGCGTCTGTCCGCTTCATCTGCGGCACACAGACCCTGCATCGGGAACTCGAATGTGATCTCGCCGGGTTCCTCGGCACCGAAGACACCATCCTCTACAGCTCGTGCTTCGACGCCAACGGTGGGCTGTTCGAAACCATCCTCGGGCCCGAGGATGCCGTCATCTCCGATGAACTCAACCACGCCAGCATCATCGACGGCATCCGCCTGTGTAAGGCCAAACGCTTCCGCTACAAGAACCGCGATCTCGACGACCTGAAGGCCCGCCTGGAAGAGGCCCGCGCCGAGGGGGCCCGGTTCACGCTCATCGCCACCGACGGCGTCTTCTCGATGGATGGCTACATCGCCCCGCTCGCACAGATCTGCGAACTCGCCGACCAGTACAACGCGCTCGTGATGGTCGACGACTCGCACGCGGTCGGGTTCATCGGCGACACCGGCCGCGGCACTCCCGAGCTGCATGGCGTGACCCAGCGCATCGACGTCCTCACCGGCACCCTGGGGAAAGCCCTGGGCGGAGCCAGCGGCGGCTACACCAGTGGTCGCAGCGAAATTGTGCAGCTGTTGAGGCAGCGTTCGCGCCCGTACCTGTTTTCGAACACGCTCGCGCCGGGCATCGCCGGGGCCTCCCGCCGGGTGCTGGCCATGCTGGGCGAATCGACCGCCCTCCGCGACAAGCTCGCCGAGAACACCCGCTTTTTCCGGGGGGAAATGGACCGCCTTGGGTTTCGCATTTTGCCCGGCACCCATCCCATCTGTCCGATCATGCTGGAAGACGCCGCGCTCGCCGGGCGGTTCGCCGAGGCAATGCTCACGCGAGGCGTGTACGTCATCGGGTTTTCGTACCCCGTCGTCCCGATGGGCAAGGCCCGCATCCGCACGCAAATCTCGGCAGCCCACTCGCGTGACGATCTCGAACGCGCCATCGCCGCCTTCGCCGAAGTCCGCGATGAACTCGGCATTCCCCGCGTCAGCCGCTGACAACTCCCCCGGCCAGCCGCGTCGGCCATCCCGCTCCCGGCCACGCCGCTCCCGGCCATCCCGCTCCCGGCCATCCCGCTCCCGGCCACGCCGCTCCCGGTCGTCCCGCGTTCCGCCATTCCGCTCCTGGCGGCCACGCCCCAGCCCCGGCTCGCCCGGTGACTGGTCCGCTGTTTTCAAGGTCGACCCGCCCCCGCCCTGCCGATACCATCAGGCAGCTGTGTTTCGCACGCCGCCACTTCGAGAAGGCGGCGATTCCAGGCTGGATGGCGCACGGGAGCATCGACATGACTGGCCAATCGCGAGGGTGTGGTTCACCCCTCCATGGGGGTATTCCCCGCCGGACCTGGTTGCAGGCCGGGGGTTGCTCGGCTTTGGCCGGGCTCGCCGGACTGTGGGGAGGCCTGGCCCAGGGTGCCACCCCGGTGGCCTCGAAAGCCGGGGCTGGCCGGGCCAAGTCGGCCATCATGATCTTCCTCTCGGGGGGCGCTTCCCACATCGACACCTGGGACCTTAAACCCCAGGCGCCGCTCGAGTACCGCGGTCCCTTTCAGCCCATCCACACTTCGGCTCCGGGGATCGAGCTCTGCGAGCATCTGCCGCTGCTGTCGCAGCAGGCCCATCGGCTCGCCATCGTCCGCTCGCTCGGTGATGGGGGGCGGGGAACCGGAGATCACCACGCCGGCTATTACTACAACCTCACCGGTCACGCCCCCGACCAGACGTTCCATCGCCTGCTGAATGCCCGCACTCCCTACCCCGATGACTGGCCGTCCATCGCGTCGGTCGTCTCTTTGAAGCGGCCCCCGCACCCCCAGCTTCCCTCGGCGATCACGCTGCCCCAGAAGGAAGGGGCCCCCGAATACACCCGGCCAGGCCAGTTCGCCGCCCGCCTCGGAATCGAGTTCGACCCGCTGTTTGTGGATGGATCGCGGGAAAAACCGCTCGCGTTCGCCCCCCCGGCACTGGCGTTGCAGTCGGAAATCTCGGTCGGCCGCATGCAGAACCGGCGGGAGTTGCTGGCCCTGGTCGACGCCGCTCAACGCCGGGCCGAAGGCTCGGACAGCCTGGGCAACTACGGCAAGCATCAGTCGAAGGCGTTCTCACTGCTCACCTCGCAGGCTTCGAAGAGTGCGTTCGATCTGCAGCAGGAGTCCGAACCACTGCGGGAACGGTACGGGACGGGCATCATGGGGATGTCGCTGCTGCTGGCCCGCCGGCTGGTGGAGGCGGGAGTGCCGTTTATCACGGTGTTTTACAAGGCGAACAAGGAACTCGACTCGCTCTGCAAGAGTGGCGGCGGGTGGGACACGCACGGGAACAACTTCAACTGCCTGAAAGACCGGCTGTTGCCCGAACTCGATCGACCGCTGAGCACGCTGCTGGAAGATCTCGCCGAACGCGGCTTGCTCGACGAGACCATGGTCATTGTGACCAGCGAAATGGGGCGCAAGCCGAAGATTGGCGATCCCCGGTCGGGAGGAGTCAACGGGGCGGGGCGGGACCATTGGACGGCGTGCCAGTCGGTGTTGCTGGCGGGGGGCGGGATTCGCGGGGGGCAGGTGTATGGCACGACCGACCGCAATGCGGAATACCCCGCCGATCGCCCCGTGGGGCCCGAGCACATCGCCCAGACGATCTACCACGCGATGGGCATTGACGACCTGACGGCGTACGACCGCCAGAATCGTCCGTTCTCGTTGATGGAGTCGGGGCAGCCGTTGACCGAACTGTTTTGAGCCAGTGACAGCCGCGTTGGGGGGCTGTCGACCCTCAGCAAAACTAAACCTCCAGGTCGGGGAGAGCACGAAAACCGGGCCGAGTGAATCGTAGCCCGCATGCTGTAACTCCCAACGCTCAAGGGATTTAACAGTCGCCGGTCGGGGGGCGTTGTGGGCTCTCTACCAAAATCTCACAATTCCGAAGCGGAGGCGTTGACGCGCCGAAGCAGCCCCGTTAGTATTCTACTCTCGCGAGCACGGAACCACGAGTTCGATGAGTTCCTGAGCCGCGGATGCTTGTCGCGACGCTGTCTCCCCTTCGGGGCTGGGGCGTGTCGGCCGCAATAAAGGCGAGCCCAAGAGTTGTTGAGTGGGTTCGTGACTTGGTTGTGGATGCCCAAGGAGGGCGTGGACGGCATGGGCTATTGTGGTGCGGGCCAGTGTGGCTTGTGCGATTGGCCCCTTCGATGGTGCGTGGCTTGAAGAAGCTTCAGTTGTGGGCGAAAGCTCACTGTGACTGACTCTTCTTCAGTCCACGGACTGGACCGGCCGAGAGGCTGGGCCTTGGTTTTT
>CAIUHT010001373.1 GCA_903898975.1 uncultured Planctomycetaceae bacterium | reverse complement strand
TCCGTTGCGTCACGCTGCCCGTAGCGTGGAACTTGTTCCACGCGTGAGCGACCTGGATCAGCGATTGGTCTCGGTGGGACCTCAGCGACATCACGTGTGGAATGAATTCCACACTACGAATGGAGTGTTGCACTTGTTCCACGAGACCGCCGCCCTTGCGCCCTCACCCCGACCCTCTCCCACAGTCACGCGGGTTCTGCTTACCGCTGGTCGTTTCGTGGAAGAGGGAGATACGCGCGGCGGTGCCGCGAACTGCATTTCGCAACCTGGCCGAAACGCGTCCTGACACTGTTGCTTCCCCACTGTTGCGTCCACTTCGAGTTGGCCATCCAACGTTGACCGACGGCGTCGAGTTGCGTGGTACACGGCAACACTCGCGAATCGTTTGCGCGTGGCATGTTTCCACCAGCCAGCTGACGCTGGCCGTTCGCCGGTACTTTTGTGCGGCGGGGATAAAAGGTGTCAGGACTCTTTTTTTGGTCTTCCCCGGGGTCGGATGGTCGACTGCAGGTTCAATTGCTGCGAGATGCGCTGGACCCACGTCTCGCCCCCAAACGGCGAGCCCCGGTTGACGCTGGTGCGCACCGCCTTGAGTTCCGCGGCTGTCAGCGGTGTGTTGACCCGCTCGACCCAGCGGGGGGCGCGGGGAATGGGCCAGGGCGAGAGCAGGTGCGGCAGTCGTTCGGGGTCATCCAGCCACCGGTTCAGTGAACCCCATCTCCAGTCCTCGGCCCGCTTGACCAGGCCGGCCCGCAAGGCGTTTCGCTCGACGTACCGGCACACCACCAGAAAGTGTTCGTCGTCCTGAACGGGAAAACTCTTGAAGCGCCCCTGATAGATGTGCCCCTCGCCACCCGTCCGGTAGTGGGCATGCGACCGCATCGTGTGGGTCAGCGAGACCCACCGCAGGAAGTTGCTCATGCCCCCCTCTTCGGTCGGCTGCAACACCAAATGCCAGTGGCTGGGCATCAACTGGTACGCCAGGATCCGGCAGGCGTACCGCTCCAGTCCCTCGGCCAGGATCCGCTCGAAGGCCTCGAAGTCCTCCGGCTTGTGGAAAATCGTCCCCCGGGCGTTGCCCCGGTTCAAGGCGTGATAGATCCCGCCCGCTTCGTCGGCTCGTCTTGGTCTTCCCATACCGGCAATTTACCAGCGAGCAATCCTTTTGAAAAGAGTCCTGACACCTTTTCGTTTTCGTTCGACCCAACGGGGTGCGCGGGAAATGGACCTGTCGGAGAGCGGGTGCGGAGTTCGCTTGGCATCGTCCAGAAACCGGTTCAGCGAACCCCATCTCCCAACCCGGCCGAAACGACTCCTGACTTTGTGTCTTTGCCTACTGGGCCAGACCCCGGTTTCCAATGTTGATGCTGCAGATAAGCGAGAATCATTTCCACGATCAGCGTAGTCTTACTTTGATCATCGTAGTCATTTACGACGATCAGGTCCGCGTGCTCTCGATACTGATGAAGGTACTTCTCATGACTGCGAACTACATCACGATTCCATCGACTGATGATTTCTGAAATGCTTCGGTTTCTAGGCGGCTTTTGATCACGTTCAAGACGCCTCGTGTATCGACGTGTTTCGCCCGCCTCCATCCAGAGTTTAATGTTGATCTGCCTGCGAAGTTGCTCGCTCGCAAAAGCGAAAAGGCCTTCCAGCAAGATTATCGGCTTCGGCACAAGCAACTTCGTCTCTTCCTTCAGTTTGTGGGTGTCGAGACAGTACTGTGGAATACGTACTTCTCTGCCAGAGACCAGCTGCGCAATGTCAATGGTGGCCTGCGCGATATCCACAGCATTTGGATTGTCGTGGGTGAATTCCAATTTCGAAACGACAGCTTCCTCCTTGTAATAGCTG
>CAIUHT010001372.1 GCA_903898975.1 uncultured Planctomycetaceae bacterium | reverse complement strand
GCGGAAAGACTGACCTCGGGAAGATTGGCCTTCCGGGACCGCCGATTGACGCAGGCTGGGCATCTCAACGCAGTTTCACGCGGGGGGGGTGATGGAGAGTGAAGGTCGCGTCGGTTTTGGCGTGCCGGAACCAGGGACGACGGAGTCCTGACAACGCTGCGGAATCGCTGTCCGCCCCAGTCAGCGGTCGGTACTGACCGGGCAACTCCACCGCGAATGTGCCCCCGCACAGCTGGTTCTGGCTGCGTAGAGCGCCCAGGGAATGGCTGAGGCACGGTTCTGCCCAGGAGTGCATCTGTCCCGTAGCAAAGGTGCGACAGGGCGGGCTGCGATTGAAGGGTCAGGGATGTGGGAATTGGCCAGCAGCGACTCGGCCTGCGACAAACATTATACGTTTGTACCATTTCCGACAGCCATTCGAATGAAGATTGGGTGTCTGTGTCGTGAATCTCTGCTCCAAACTCTCCAAAAAACGCAGTCCCTACCAGCGATTTATCTTGCCAGTTGAGTTTCGAGGGTGTTAGGATTCCAGAATCAGGGAACCCAAGTGTGGTGATGCGCGGTGGAATTCGCGCTAGCCGGGAGGGGTTCTGGTGGTGTCTGCCTGGCAGAACACCACTGGGTGTTACGGAGGGCAACTTGAGGAGTCGGTCGGTCTGCGAGCTTCGCAAACCGGGCGGCGTGTTCCTCGGGTTGCGGATCGAGTGGTTCGTCGATTCCATCACGGAGGAGCAGAGATGCGGGACAGTGCGCGGAAGAATTCGGCATCGATCAACGAAAAACTGGCGAGCCTCGCGGGCGTTGCCACAGTGGTGCTGGGGGCCGGAGCCACTGCCGAAGCGGGCATCGTGGCCGCTCAGAACGTGCCTGTTGGCCCTCCCGCGATGGTCAACGCCCAGACCGATTGGGACGTGGACGGTTCAGGGACTATCGACTTCACGTTCGAGCACTTTCTCAATAACGCGAGCGTCGCCAAGGCGTGGATTCATGAACGCGGCGCGGCCCGCTTCGTGGCCCCGCTCGCCAACCTGGTCGATGGTGTGGCGAACATTCCCACGAGTGTTTCCATCGACGCAACCCTGCCTTCAGGCTTCTACTTCATCGCCAATGCCCGCAGTTCGATCACCGTCACCACCTCGAGTGCGATCGGGCAGGACCTGGCGATGAATTGGACCATGGGCCAAACGGGCTACGTTGGGTTCAAATTCGCCGACCAGGGCAACACCTACTATGGCTGGGCCAAGCTGGAAATTGACCCGGCTGGCTCGGCCACCAAAGGCTATGGCTTCTCCATCACCGAAGCCTACTACAACAACACCCCCGGCTCGGGAATTCGCGTGGGTGCCACGTCCGACCCGGTTGTCCCCGAGCCCTCGGCATACGCCCTCGCGCTGCTCGCCGCCGGTGGCGTCGCCGCCTACCGCAGCCGTCGCAAGCCGACTGCCGCCTGAGTGACCCACTTCGCAGCCTCTGCCCAGTGCGTCGCTGCAAGCAAACTCGACAGCGGTCCGTCACCGAACAGTCGGCTGCCTCCGGGCAACCCGCCTGCCACACTTGGCCAGTTCACCGACACGTCGATCTGCGACACATCGATCTGCATCCAGCCGGTCGGAGCCCTTGGGCGCCGACCGGCTGTTGCCGTTTTTGAGCCCACCCAAGAAAGTTCGCGCAAATCCTGCAAGCCAAATGGGACTGGCCACTTCCCACCAACCGGCTCCGCATGACTCTGGCTCGTGAGCCAGCGTCGCGAATCGAGCAGTCCCGCTGGTGGTGAGACGATCGTGACGGTCTGCGCAGAGGCGTGACCACACCTGCCGTTGTTTGCAAGGCGCGGAACGGCAGCCAGCCGCCACAGCTGCCGTGGCCGCTCCGCCTGACCGCCCGTCGCTGACGCTCCCCTCCCGCCACTCCCCGGCGTGGGTCTATCCGTTCAGCCCCACCACTTCGAAGCCCTTGCGGTATTCCTTCGAAACGTATTCCTGTGCCCG
>CAIUHT010001371.1 GCA_903898975.1 uncultured Planctomycetaceae bacterium | reverse complement strand
GCCGCGCTCGAGGCGCTCGGAGGCGTCTCGGTCACCGTCACGGGCGCTGGCATCGAGGCCAACCCGTGGCTGGTCACCTTCCGCTCCACCGGCCTGAACGACGTCCCCGAACTGCGTTCCAGCCAGGCTGGCCTGGTCAGCGCGGCGACGGCCACCGTCACCACGCTGGTGGACGGGGGCCCCGTCGCCAACGAAGTTCAGTCCATCTCCACCACGTCGACCGGGCTGTTCACCCTGTCCATCGACGGACAGCAGACCAGCCCCTTGCCATTCAACATCCCGGCGACGGGTCCGAACTCCCTGCAGGCCGCCCTCGCCGACCTCGGATACACGGCGACTGTCTCTGGTTTGGGGACCCCTTCGAAGCCATGGCGCGTCGAGTTCACCGACCCCGCCCGCACCAACCTGCCCCCCCTCGCCATCAACCTGCTCACGCTGCTGGTCACAACCGAGCGTCCGGGAACCACCGAGCAGAGCGAGATCCAGGCGATCGTCCGCGACGCCAGCGTCCTCGGCGGATCGTTCATCCTCACCCTCGACGGACGAGACACCGCTCCGCTCCCCTGGAATGCGACCGCCGGACAGATCGAACAGGCCCTCGAGTCGGTCGGGGTCATCGGGGTGACCGTGGCGGGTGACGGATCGGCCGCCAGCCCCTGGCGTGTCACTTTCCTTGAGCCTGCGGTCAAGGACGCCCCCCAACTCCTCGCCGCGGGAGGCAACCTCACCGCCCCCGCCACCGCCCAGACCGTCATTCACACCGCGGCAGGACGGGATGCGGTGCATGTCGGGTCCAACAGTGACCTCTCGGTCGTGGAGCGGCCCGGGGTCAAGGGGCCACTCGAAATCTTCACCGGAGCCGACGATGACTTCGTCGGAATCGTGGAGATCCAGGCGGCGACCGGCCTCGACACCGGTGCGGGCGATGACACCGTTCACGTTGGGAATTCCGCTGGCGTGGTCCGCGACATCGCGGCCCGCCTGGCGGTGGAGACCGGGTCCGGGAACGATTCCATCACCGTCGACAACCGCGGCTCCAACTCGAGCGCGACGCTCGCGAGCGACACCGGGGCGGGGCGACTCTCGGCCAGCCGGCTCACCGGTCTCGACATGGGGGGAGTCTCGCGCGCTGGCGCAATCGAATACGCCTCTGCCGAGACTCTCACCGTCCTGCTGGGCACCGGCCGCGACCTGTTCACCATCGAGGCGACACACGCGGGTGCCACCGTGGTCTCCGGCAATGATGGTCCGGCGGAGGACCGCTTCGTGGTCCGCTCGATCTCGGGACCCACCTCCCTCTCCACCGGCGCGGGCGCCGATGAAGTCCGCGTTGGGGAATTCGTCGACCCGGCGACACTGGCCGCTCCCGGCTTCACGCTCACCCAGATCCGCTCGGTGCTGTCAATCGACACTGCCGGTGATGAAGACCGACTCCTCCTCGACGATCGGGGAGCGACGGTTGACCGCACGCTCACGCTCACCTCCACCCGGCTCAGTGGGTTCGACCCGCTGGGGCGGATCGACTTCACCTCGGTCGAGAGGCTCAGCCTGGCCACCGGTTCGGGAATCGACCGGATCACGGTCGCCGGGACCGTCCCCGTCGCCACAAGCCTGTCGACCGGCGCTGGAGCGGACGTTGTCGGGCTCGACAGCTACCTCGGCCAGGTGGATGTGAACACCGGGGCGGGCAGCGACACGATTGCCATTGGCGAGGCGGTCGGCGGACTGCCGGGCCCGGGCGCGGCCCTGACCGTCGATGGCGCTGAGGATGGAGACCAGTATCGCATTACCCTGCCCCGCGGCGGGGTGGGTTCGAGCGTGGTTCGATTCGCCGATTCCGGCTCGGGAATCGACGTGCTGACTTGCCTCGGAAGCAGCGACTCCGACACCATCCAGCTCGATACGGTCTACGATCCCTCCCAGGACTCGAATCGGGAGTTCTCCCGGGGCCGCTGGCTCGGTTATGGGCGGCACGGTGACGGGCTGATTGTCTCCCACTTCGACGCTGACTCCTCCAGCTTTGGCCGGGCCGATCTCGCCGACACCGACGCCCT
>CAIUHT010001370.1 GCA_903898975.1 uncultured Planctomycetaceae bacterium | reverse complement strand
GTGTTTCTCTCGGCGGCGGCGCTGTTGGGGATTGACGCCTGCCCGATGGAAGGATTTCAAGGGCCGCAGTACGACGAAATCCTGGGGCTGACCGCGCGCGGCTACAGCGCCCGGGTGATCGCCACCGCCGGGTACCGGGCCGCCGACGACAAATACGCCACGCTTCCCAAGGTGCGGTACGAAGTGCCGCAGGTTGTGGAACACATCTAGAGGGCAGGCCGTGGCAGGGCTCTCGGACCGGCGTGGACCGCGACACGATCAACGCCGCGCCGGGCGACGTTCCTGCTCGGCCAGGTCGCGGGCCTGGCAGGCTGCCCGACCACCTCGCCACATGGCATTCACACCACGCTGTTCCCATTGGATTGCGACACCATGAAGCGCTGGATGCGGGCTTCGGCCTGGGGGGTGGGACTGCTGGCCCTGCTGGGAGGGGCCTGGTTCTGGGCGGAACTCTCCGCGGCTCCGCCGGCGGGGAATGCGTCGGCTGCCAGTGACCGGCCTCGGCAGGCTCGGGCAGGGGCGGGCGAGGCTGCGGTCGCCGGCCTGAATGCGGTCTGCGAACCGGGCGGGACTGGCCCCGAGTACTCGCCAGAACTGGTGGAGCGAGTGATCGCCGAGGCCCGGGCCGGGGGAGTCGCCGCGCGGGGAGCGGTGCTGTTCGGGTCGTCGCACCTGGCGTGCCTGTCGTGTCACCGGGTGGGTGAGACGGGGGGGCAGGCGGGGCCCGACCTGGGCGATGTGGGACGCCGCAGGAAACCCGCCGAGATTGTGGAAAGCCTGCTCTGGCCGGCGCGGGATGTTCCCAAGGAATACACCGCGTGGGTGGTGGAAACAGGGGACGGCAAGGTCCACAAGGGATATCGCCACGCCGAGTCGGCGACCGAGTTGACGCTGCGCGATCCCGCGTTGGGGACACTCACGGTGATTCCCAAGGCCCAGGTGGAAGAGCAGCAGGCGTTGGGGACGCTGATGCCCGAGGGGCTGACCTCGAGCCTGACGGTGACCCAGCGCCGCGACCTGGTGCGGTTTCTGCTGGAACTGGGGCACGACACCCGGTTGCCCGGGCTGGTCCGTCCGCAATCGCACGAGCCGGCGGAATGGAAGTACGGCAAGGCGCCGCTCGACCCGGCACGGTGGCCATTCGCTTCGGCGGTCATCAATCGCGACCGGCTGTACGACTTTTACACCAAGGAAGCCCGCCACTTTGCCAGCCTCGATCTGATCCCGCCACTGCTGCCCGGGTTTCCCGGGCTCGACGGCGGGAGTTTTGGTCACTGGGGCAACCAGAATGAACAGACCTGGGCCAGTGACAAGTGGAATGACACCGACCTCGGCAACCTGCACGCGGCGGTCTTCCGGGGAGCCGGGGTGACTGTCCCCAAAGGGGTCTGTGCCAGGCTGGGTGAGCAGCGGGAACTGTCGGTCTGCTTTGACCCGCAGACGCTGGATTACGCCGCCGCCTGGACGGGGGGCTTCGTGCGGTTTTCGACCGTGAGGCATGGCTTCATGGATGGTGCGCTGCTGGTGGGAGAGGCCCTGCCGCCCCCCGAGAAGCAGCGGCGATCGGCACAGCAGCGGTACCTGGGGTTCTATCGCCACGGGAATCGCGTGGTGTTCGCCTACGAGCGGGACGGCGTGCGGATGCTGGACGCTCCCTGGGTGCGGGACGGACGGTTGGAGCGAGTTGTCGCGCCCGCCAGAGAGCATCCGCTGGAGAAGCTGACGCATGGCGGGCCGGCGCAATGGCCGCAGGAGTTCGTGCTGCCGGGCCAGCCCGGCACTGGGCCGGGAGCGTACGTGGTCGATCGCCTCCCGCCGCCGTTCGACAATCCGTGGCGTGTGCCGCTGTTTTTTTCAGGGCACGACTTTCTGCCTGACGGGACCGCTTTCGCCTGCACCATGCAGGGGGATGTGTGGCGGATCACCGGGCTTGATGCCGGGCTGCGGCGGGTGACCTGGCGGCGGTTCGCCTCGGGGTTGAATCAGCCCCTGGGGTTGAAGGTGCTGGAGGGGCGGGTCCACGTGCTGGGGCGCGATCAGTTGACGCGGTTGCACGATCTGAACGACGACGGCGAGGCCGATTTCTACGAGTGTGTCAGCCATGCCTACACCACGTCGCCCGCCGGTCACGACTTCATCTGCGGGCTGGAAAGCGACGGGCATGGGAACTTTTTCACCGCTTCGGGCAACCAGGGGCTGTTGCGGGTCTCGGACAATGGGGTCGATGTGGAGGTGCTGGCGTCGGGCTTTCGCAACCCGGATGGCCTGGGCCTGCTGCCCGATGGGTCGTTGACGGTTCCCTGTTCCGAGGGAGAGTGGACCCCCGCCTCGCAGATCTGCCTGGTTCGTCCCACGCCGCGCGGCAGCGAGTTTCCGCCACCGCACTTTGGCTATCCCGGCCCACGCCGGGGGGAACGCCCGACGTTCCCGCTGCTCTACCTGCCGCGGGGACTGGACAATTCGGCAGGAGGGCAGGTGGCGATCGACAGTGACCGCTGGGGACCCGTGCAGGGACTGGCGGTGCACCTGAGCTTTGGGACGGCCAGCCAGTTTCTGCTGCTGCGTGATGAAGTGCGGGGGCAGCCCCAGGGGGCGATTGTGCCACTGCCGGGTGAGTTCTCTTCGGGCGCCCATCGCGGGCGGTTCGCACCGCACGACGGGCAGCTGTACGTGACGGGCATGGCGGGATGGGGGGCCTACAACACGCAGGTTGGCTGTTTCGAGCGGGTGCGGTACACGGGGCAGCCGGTCTGTCTGCCGCGGGGGCTGCGCGTGCATCAGAACGGCGTGCTGGTCGAGTTCACGCAGGCAGTCGACCCGGCTCGTGCCCAGGTCGCCGCCGCCCAGTTCGCCCAGGCGTGGAACTACCGGTACGGCTCGGGCTATGGGTCGGAAGAGTATTCGCCCAGTCATCGGGGGACGATCGGGCACGACCATTGGCCGATCACACAGGCGGTGGTGCTGCCCGATGGCAAGCGGGTGTTCTACGAGATTCCCGACCTGCAGCCCGTGGGCCAGTTGCACCTCGCGCTGCGGGTTGACGCGGGGCCAGCGGTGGAGTTGTTTGCCACGGTGCATGCCCTCGATGAGCCATTCACCGAGTGGGCGGGGTATGCGCCGGTGGAGAAGCTGATTGCCGCGCACCCGCTGCTGGTCGACCTGGCGAATCAGTCGCAGGCCAAGCCGAATCCGTGGAAGGCCCCGGTGGCCGAGGCCCGCGAGGTGGTGCTGGAGGCGGGGAAGAACCTGGCCTATGTGCAGCGTCGACTGCGGGCGCGGGCGGGAGAGCGGCTCAAGCTGGTGTTTCGCAATCCCGATGTGGTGCCGCACAACGTGGTGGTGCTGAAGCCGGGGACGCTCGAGAAGGTGGGGCAGTTGGCCAATCGACTGATCTCGGCCCCGGACGCGGTGGTGCGGCAGTATGTGCCCGAGAGTGGCGATGTGCTGTATTACACCGACATTGTGCCTCCTGGAGGGGAGTTCGCGATTTTTGTGACCGCACCGGCGGAACCGGGGGAATATCCCTACCTGTGCTCGTTCCCGGGGCACTGGATGGTGATGAATGGCGTCTTGCAGGTGGATGCGGCCCCATGAGTTGTGGGGCGGTTGTGTCGCCAGGGCGTGAGTGGGCGACCGGGTGAGAGGGCGGCTGGCTGGGAAGGCAGTGGCCCTGGTGAAGTCGAGTCCCTGGTGGCGGAAAATGTGTGGGGGGGCGTGGCTGTGCGAGATCGATTCCCTGGACCCTGTGTTAAGCAAGGTGAATGAAGCATGTCGAACCACGACTCAGTGAATTCGGGTGACACGACGGGAGGGCTGCCCACGTGGGTGGCCAGCGGCGTGCTGGGCCTGGCCGTCGGGGCCGTGGGAACTTTCCTGGCGATGTCGGCCCGCGGCACCCCCGTGACGGGAGGCGGAGCAAATGCGCCGAACGCACCAGCGGCGAATGCTCCCGCCCCGAACGCTGGTCCGCCGGGGGGCGGCATGATGGGGGGAGGCATGATGGGAGGTGGTGGCGGCGGAATGATGGGCGGGATGATGGGGGGCGGTGGCGGTGGTGGCGGC
>CAIUHT010001369.1 GCA_903898975.1 uncultured Planctomycetaceae bacterium | reverse complement strand
CTGCTGAGACGTCCGCAGGTTCCTTTCGACACGTTCGCACGGTTTCCATGGTTGCCATCAACAAGCGGCCCAGTGCCATTTCCGGAGTCAGTGCCTCTTCCGAAGCGCTGATTCAGACGGTGTATCCCTCGATCGCCGCGACCGGGTTGGGCAAGCTCCTCGGCAGCCTCTACGAATGCCTGCCGATCAAGATCGGCGACCTGAAGCTGTCGAACCTGCTGTTCCCGCTCCCGACGGCACCCCTCGCCGCCGGCCTGTTCTTTCACCTCAAGGCGTTCGGGCAGGTCTACTCGCTGACCAACCGCTCGGTTCGTCTCAAGGCGGCTCTCACCCCCCAGCTGTATCAGCGGGTCCCGCTCGAAGAGATCGCCGAGGTGGTGGTCGACCAGAAACCGGGACAGGTTTTCTATCACTCGGCTGACCTGCTGCTGAAGGGGGCCAAGGGGAACGTGCTGGCGGTGCTGGCCGGGGTTCCCCGGGCCGACGTGTTTCGGCAATCGATCCTCGAGGCGCGCGACGCCCGAGTGAAAACATCCGCCTCGCTCGCCACCATCGACGCCCGGGCGAAGTAAGTCGACACGCAGGCAAACGGCCCTCATCCAGCGACGCCCTGCGAGCGTTGGACCGCTGGGAACTGTTGCTGCCGCTGGCATCGCGCACGCGGCCCCGGCTGCGCACCGCTGTACTTCGTGCGACTGCACGACGCCCAGCGACCAGGCTACGCCACCGCGCGTGCTCCACCTCGCGTCGGGCCCTCATCGCAGCGGGGCCGCAGCGGCTGAGTCACGCGCGGTGGTGGCACGTTGCGGCGGTCCGCAGGGCATGGGCGTCTGGCGATCGGCAGGCAACATTCGCCAAGTTCGCCCGGCCTGATCGGCAGGCTGCGGGGCGCCGGCGTGTGTGACTCGTCGAGGCTGGCAGTCACCAATGGTGCCGCTCACTCGCGGTGGCTGTCAGGTGCCCGCAGGTTATGGTTTCCCCGGGTGCGCGAAGACGTGGTCAATTGCCTGCTTGAGATCGAGTCGGCGATTGGCGCGGCCCGTCGCTTTGTCGGTTACTGGCACGCCAGTCTGTTGCAGCACCTTGAGCATCGCCTCGGGGAGGTTCGCCGCATGCTGACGCCAGTCGTACCGCGTCTGCTCGATCGCCTCGCGCAGCAGCATCACGCCACCGCACAGCACGGCGTTTGAAGAACTGGTCGCCGCCGCGGGAACCAGCAGGTCGAGTTTCTGGTGCCGGTCGAGGTAGACCTCGTCACTCCCCGGGCGCACGGCACCAATCGCGAAGCAGTTTGGCTGACAGGCGGGCCACGAGATGCCATTGCGAAAATCATGATTGCCCGCCGGGGCGCTCACCCAGATTCCCAACTCCCGCAGGCGGGCCAGCGGTTTGTCAATTTCGGTCGGCAGCGGTTCCGCATGCTCCAGGTCGTCCACCGGGGCGAGGTTCACCGTGGTGATGTGATATTCGCGGTGATGCTCGATGATCCACTCCAGCCCTTTGGCCAGGGTCTGACTGTCGCGCACGTTGCAGTGGCAGCATTCGAGGGCCCGGATGACGGCGACCTGGTTGTTGTACGCGACCCCCCACCGCCCGTCGTGATTCACCGACGAGGGAATGCCAATGGTCGTGCCATGGTAGCCCTTCCCTTCGTGGCGGGGGTCACTGTCAAGATCGACACTGTCGTAGCTGACCAGCACCTTGGGTCGGTCATCCACGCGGGCCTGCCACTCGGGCTTCGAGAGATCGCAACCGTCGTCCACGAGGGCGAGGGTCTGGCCCCGGCCAAAGGTCAGCCGCCCGGCGTAGGCCTTCCAGACCTGCGTCACCCCCGCCTGCTGGAACGACACCGGCTCCACCGGTTGCTGAGCCCAACACGGGCCCGCACCCACCACGCCCAGGATGCCCCAGGCTGCCAGGCTCCATGTCACAATGCCCCGGGTCACCAGGGACCGCGCCCAGCGTGAGCAACCCCAGCGCGACGCACCCAGGCGCGCCTGCCGCGAATTGGGGACAGGCACAGCGCAGCGGGCGGGCCAGGCCTGCGCAGGGGGGGCGGAGTGGGACGTTTCTGACGGCTCTGTGCGGCCACAACTGGTCAATCGACACGGCATCGGAAATACTCCCCCTCGGGCCGACCGCGCTCCCCGCCCCGACCGGGCGTCACAGACCGTGGCCTCGCTCGCATTCTCGCACCCGGTCCCGCTGCAGGGAATGCCACCCGGGCGGGATGAAGTCTCTGCGATGAAGACGCTGCGCAGCGAAGAGGGCGCTTCGCGTGGGCACTCGTCGTTCCTCTCTCTGCTTTGCGCATCAAGATGCACCCGGCGTATTTCGAAACCCGCTTCCGAACCGCAGTCGCGGTCTCTCACTGGCCAGACCAGTTTGTCATCCTGACGGCACATGCCACGACGGGGGAGGTCTGGAGTGCCGAGCGGTGTGCCCAGGCCGACGCCACGCTGCATCAGCGGCTGGTGGAACAGTCTGGCTGGCTGGTGCGTTTAACCGGGTATTCACCGAGCACAGGGCATGCCGAGGCGGGCTGGGGTTGCGATCTCGACCCCGCAACCGGGTGTGGAGTGGGGCGTCAGTTTCTGCAGGACGCGCTGTACGTGGTCGACCGGGGTGGTCTGTTTGTGTGCCAGTGTGCCGAACCGTCGGAGATGGTGTGGGTCGCCCCGTTCTTCGATCGGCTCGATTGACCGCGTTCAGCACCAGATCCGCTTGTCGACCAGGTTGAGCGGGGTTTCTCCGCGCGAGAAGCGGCCGATGTTTTCGACCAGGGTCGCCAGGTGCCGCTGCGGGACCAGTGTCGAGACCCCGGCGATGTGCGGGGTGAGGATTACGTTCTCAAAACCCCACAGTGGGTGCTGGGGGGGAAGTGGTTCGGTCTCGAAGACATCGAGGGCGGCCCCGGCAATGACCTT
>CAIUHT010001368.1 GCA_903898975.1 uncultured Planctomycetaceae bacterium | reverse complement strand
CCTGTTTTCAGGACCCCGTGACCGCCAGCTCTGGGGCCGGAATTTCCAGCAGCTTCCGCGCCTGGGCGGCCGAGGTGTCGACCACCAGGCTCACCCGGAAATGCACCGAGCCGGTTTCGGGAGCGGTGAATTCCCAGTGCGGAACAATTGCCGTGCTCTGGAACACCGCCTCATAGCCACCTTCACTCTGGCTGATCGTCTCGATCGGCACTGCCCAGACACCCGCCGGGTGCGAGAACTCGAGCGCCACGTCCAGCCCCAGCCACTCATCGACCACCCCCACCCGATCCATCCCCTGCAGATCGAGCGCGGTCTCCAGAGGGCCCCGTGTCGCTCCACGACTGTCGTAGAAATAGCGGTCCGACGCCCCCGCAGCCATGCCTGCCAGGTTGAATTCGACCCCGAAGTGCAACGGCACTCCCCGTGGCAATTCATCGAGCCAGTAGTCGAACTCCAGCCGTGAACCACCCGCTCTCAGGCAGACCGACTTCGTGACCGTGCAGCGATATGGCCCGACATTCCCCTGGCGGTGCATCCGCACTTCACAGCGGTCCGCCTGCTGCCGGATCGTCGCCGCATACGCTCCCAGGGTGAAATCGCCAATCGATCCCTCCCCCTGCCGGAAGCGTTCGAGTGTCAGCCCGGGCTGCAGGAAGTGATCGACACACCCCTTCCGCGGCCAGCGGTCGTAGATCAGCCGGCGGTGCAGGTCGGGCTGCTTGCAGGTCGCCTGGTGATGGATGCTGCGGGCTTCGGCAGCGCCATCGTGACCGGCCGGTCCCTCTGCCGCGGTGTGTGCCGCCAGGTCGACAATCGCCTGGTGATACAACTCGGGACGACGATTGAGCGTCGCCAGCAGGTTGTGCGCGATCGACCGCACGTCGAGTTCGTACAGGTGCCCGCCACGCGCCGGCGTGAAATACGCCACCAGCCGGTCTCCCGCCAACCGCACCTCTTTCCGACCGTCCAGGTTGTAGTCGCTGGCATCGACCGCACACCACGAACGACCCCGCCCCGCCACCCGTTCCAGCCGGGTCTCGGCTTCAATGAGGTTCCGGTACACCGCGTTCCGCAGGTGGGGCAGGTACAAACCGCCAAACGCTCCGTGCCAGTACGGGCAGTTGCACTGGGCCCGGTACAGTTCCTGGCGGGCCCGGTCGAGGTCTCTCTGCTGGGGGGCGTCGGGCTCCTGCTGTTCGAGGTCGGCCAGGCGGGCTGAGACCTGCAGCATCCGCGCTGTCATCTCGTTGCTCTCGGGATATTTCACCCGGAAATTCCGCCAGAAGCCTCCCCGCGCGAACCGCCGCGCCACGGCTGTGTCTCCCCCGGCACCGGCATCCCAGCCGGCCGTCAGTCGGTGGTACTCTTCCTGCCGGGGAAGCGGCAGTGACCACTCGGTCATCTCGCGGTAACTGCCATCGGGAATATAGACCTTCCCGACTGGCGGAACCTGGTCGATCACGTCCGACAACCGGCAGGGAATGAGCCAGTCGCCATGTTGCCGCAACGCTTCGAAAAACCGCCGCAGCCAACCCCCGGCGTAGACCGGCTCACGCGTCCCGGGCCAGGTGCCGAATTTTTCGCCATCGTCGCCAAACGTCACGACCGCATCCGGGCAACGCTCGCCAACCTGCCGCAGGTAATGGATTGTTTCCGAGGGATCGGCAAACGGAATCGTGTACCGCAACCGTTCGCTCCCGGGGAACACCCGCAGCAACCGGCCTTCATCCTCGGTCAGGTAGTAGCCGTGCAGTTCATCGTCCACCAGCCCGGCCGAGCGAAAGTGATGGTCGTCGAGAATGGTTGCCTCGATGCCTGCCTGGGTCACATCGCCCACAAACGACTGCTCCCAGACCCGTTCGGGGACCCACATCCCGCGGACCGGACGGCGGAACAGTTCTTCGAGCCGGGCCGAGTACTCAACGATCTGCCCCAGGCGATCTCGCCGGGGAATCGACGCCAGGATCGGCTCGTAATAGGGGCCTCCCAGGATCTCGATCTGACCCCGGTCGACAAGGCTTGCCACCCGGTCGATGTACTCGGGGTGGTGCTCGACCAGCCAGTCGAGCAGGCAGCCTGACAAATGCAGCGAGATGACAATCTCGGGGAACTCGGCCAGCACGTCGAGAAACGGACGGTAGCTGTCCTGGTAGGCGGCCTCGCAGACGCCGTCGAAATTGCCGATCGGCTGGTGATTGTGCAGCGCCAGCACGAGGCGCACGCGGTTGGCCATCGAAGTCACCCGGGAATTGAGTCTGCAGAACATGACCAGCGCTGGGCCGACCCACGTCGGACCAAGCCCCGGCGACAGCAGAGCGCTCTCCCCGCGTATCGACACTCTCGCGGGTGGGACTGTAGCGATTCTGCGGAGAATGCCGGCGCGGATTGCCCGGTTTGTCGAGTTGGCCCAGCCTGTTTTGTCTTGGGGGTCTGCCCAGATTCTCAGGGGGCCGCTTTGAGTTCGTGGAACGACACCGTCGTGAGACCGATTTCGCCATACCGCTCGGCTTTGCGCTGGCTCGGCCCGAATTCGCCCCGTTCATAGAGCACGGCAATATCTCCATTGGGGAGGCGGGCGATATCGGAGTAGCCTGTGAAATAGGGG
>CAIUHT010001367.1 GCA_903898975.1 uncultured Planctomycetaceae bacterium | reverse complement strand
GGGGCGTCGTCTCGCGCAACGAGCCCTTCACCAATGTCGCGACCACCCGCAAGTTCGTGGTCAGCACTGCAGAGCTCGTCCTGCTCGCCTGGTTCGAGACGACCGAAGGCATCCTGGTCTCGGCCCCCACGGGCACGGGCAAAACGCTGATCGCCGAGGCGGCGGTCTACGAAGCGCTGCGGACCGGCCGGCGGATGTACTACACCACGCCGCTCATCGCGCTCACCGAGCAGAAATTCCGCGAGCTGACCGAAAGTGTCGTCCGCTGGGGAGGAACTCCCGAGCAGGTCGGCCTCGTAACGGGCAACCGCCGGGTCAACCCCCAGGCCCCCATCCTGGTGGTGGTCGCCGAAATTCTCCTCAACCGCCTGCTGCAGGGCCCGCTCGAAGAGTTCGACGGGGTCGATGCCGTGGTGATGGATGAATTCCACAGCTTCTCAGATCCCGAGCGGGGCATTGTCTGGGAATTTTCGCTCTCGCTGCTCCCCCCTCATGTGCGGCTGATGCTCCTCTCGGCGACGGTGGGAAACGCCGTCGAATTCCTCGGCTGGCTGAAAACCTGCCACGGTCGCAATCTCGACCTCATCCAGGGCCAGGAACGCAAGGTTCCTCTCAACTTCCGCTGGGTCGGCGACCAGACCCTGAACGAACTGCTCGAAGAGATGGCCGACGGTCCCCCCGACCTCCGGCTGACCCCCGCCCTGGTCTTCTGCTTCAGCCGGGACGAATGCTGGGGCGTCGCGGAAGAACTCAAGGGCCGGTCGCTGCTCGAGTCGGGCCAGCAGAAGGCCCTTGCGGCTGAACTGGCCAAGCACGACTTCCGGCACGGGGCCGGGCCGAAGCTGAAGCAGATTCTCATGCGGGGCATTGGCGTGCATCACGCCGGAGTGCTCCCCCGCTTCCGGCGGATTGTCGAAGACCTGTTTCAGAAGCGGCTGCTCACGGTCTGCCTGTGTACGGAAACGCTCTCGGCGGGCATCAATCTTCCCGCGCGGTCGGTCGTGCTCCCCAGCCTGATGAAGGGGCCACCCACGAAGCTGAAGCTGATCGAGCCCAGCTCGGCACACCAGATCTTTGGCCGGGCGGGCCGACCGCAGTTTGACGACCAGGGACACGTGCTGGCGCTGGCGCACGAGGACGACGTCCGCATTCTCCGCTGGCGGCAGAAGTACGACGCGATCCCGGAAAACACCCGCGACCCCGGGCTGCTCGCCGCCAGGAAAATGCTGAAGCGCAAGCAGCCCACCCGCAATCCCAATCGCCAGTACTGGAACGAAGCGCAGTTCACCAAGCTGATCACCGCCTCCCCCGGCAGGCTCACCAGCCAGGGGCACCTGCCGTGGCGGATGCTGGCGTACATGCTGCAGCTTTCGCCCGAGGTGGAGCGGCTGCGGCACCTGGTCCGCAAGCGGCTGATGGACCCCAAGCGGGTCGAACAGGAGCAACGCATGTTGCACTCGATGCTCCTGACGCTGCACGCGGCCGGCGTGGTGGAACTCGATCCCCCGCCTCCCAGTCTCTCGGCCGAGCCGGAAAAACCGGCCCAAAAATCTCAACGCCCCGCCCAGTCGACTGGCTCGGGAAACATGGGCAGCCTGCTGATCAAGGCGGTTCAGGCCGAGCGGCTGGCCCGCGGTGAAACCCCCATTCCAGGGGTCCCCGACCCAGACGCCGAGGCTCCGGTCTACACCCCGGTGACCGCCCGCCCCACCGAACGGCTCCGCGAGTTCTTCGCCTTTCGCAGCGTCAACCCGGTCTTTGGCCTCTTCCTGCTGCAGCAGTTCGACCTGGCGAACGAAGCCGAGCGCCTGCAGCTGCTCGAAGCCGTGCTGAACCTGCCCGGCTCGCTCCTCCGGCATGTGCGTGTCCCCAATCCCGAGCGCCTGCCCCCCGGGCCCCTCGCCCGCGAACGGATCGACCTCGCGGTTGTGGCCCGAGGGCTGCTCCCCGCCGGCGATCTCTACCCCCCCTTCGACCCCGAGGCCCGCCCCGAAGAACGCAAATGGCCACCGCCCCTCGCCGACAAGGTGCGGATGGTCTTCGACAGTGAGTACCCCGGCGTGCATGGCGTCTCCCTGACTCCCGTCTGGGTGGTCGCCGACCTGCTGCAGTTTGGCGGTCACTTTCACCGCTACGTCTCGGGCCGCGATCTCTCCCGGCATGAGGGGCTGATCTTCCGCCACCTGCTCCGCTTCATCCTGCTGCTGGGCGAATTCTCGGCGATGACGCCCGCTGGCATCGAGGGGGACGAGTGGCGGGCCTGGCTCGAAGAGATCGCCTCGCAACTCACGCAGAGCTGTGCCGAGGTCGACCCCCAAAGCACCGACCAGGCCCTCACTCAACTGCCCGACAACGACTTTCTGCCCGGCGACCTCGTCGCCAAGCCGCAGCTGAACCTGAAGCGTGGCGCCGCCACGACCATGCCTGCCCCCCGTCCCGAGCCCCCACCCGACCTCGCCGAACCCGAGGACGATTTCGCCGCCGGGGTC
>CAIUHT010001366.1 GCA_903898975.1 uncultured Planctomycetaceae bacterium | reverse complement strand
TACCTCTCTCAACGGCACGGGCCTGCCTGCGACATCAAAAGTCACGGGCAGATCGAGTTGCGTTTCCGGGAAGTCCACCGGGGCAGGCCTTCGCGTGGAGGACTTCGCCGACGCTGGCGCGCTTGCGGGAAAGGGACGGGGGCCACGATGCGCCGTACTCGCCGGTTTGCACTTAGTTAATTTCCGCGTTTTCGGCACAGCGTGTGCGCGAAGCGCCTTCTTCTTCACGGGATCAACTCCTCACCACGACCTGAGTACGGTAATGCCATGGGATGTTGACGCGGCGGTCAACCATTCGACTCCTGCAGCAGATTGGGCACAAGCAACAACCAATCTTACCATCTATCCATATTAAAACCCCCGGCACCAGCGAACTGGGGCCGGGGGAGTGTTTTCCGGGGTGTCCGGGGCCGGGAGGGCCTTGGGCACCAGGGCGGTGCATGCCGGAGGAGGTGGGGGCGAACCCGCAGCTGCCCAGGGGCACCGCATCGAGAGGTGTGGAACGGCTGGCAGGGCGACATTGCCCGGCCCGGCTGTTCGGTCAATGAATTGTGGGCGGGGTCGGCGAAAAAGAAAAGTGGGCGAAAACGGCAATTGGGCCGTCGACGCTCCACGGAGCCGGCCCCGGGAGAATCAGGGGTTCTTGCCGGTCTTCTTGGCGTTGGCCCGCTTGGCCAGCCGGGACTTCAGCCGGGCCGCCTTGTTGGCGTGCATGAACTTCTTGGCGGCCATCTTGTCGATCTTGCTGGCCGTTTGATTGAAGACGGTGGTGACGTTCTCGGCGGTCGCCGAGTCAGCCGTGTTGACCATCTTCTTGATGACCTTGCGGAGAGCCGACTTGGCGGCGCGATTCCGCAGCCGACGCTTATTCGCCTGCCGCATCGCCTTCGCGGCATTCACATTGTTGGGCATGGAAACTCGAACGGATCGAAAGTGACAGACGGGATGAACGAAGGGGAGATGATAGCGGGTGGGGGGGAGAAATGCCAGTTCGAGAGTGGCGGGGCAGCCTGCCCCCCGGGAGACGGGACCGCTATATTCGCCGGTCGCCTGCCTGGGCTGGGCTCTCCCGGCCCGCCAGGCAACCCCCGGGCGACCCTCCCTGGGTCATTGGCGACCCGGTCATCCCACCGGGGTGGCGATGGCCGCCAGCCTTGGTTTTTGGCCTCTTTTCGCCGAAGTTCCCCGGCACGGGGGGGTGGCTGGGGGTAGTGGCTGCGGGTAGTGGCTGCGGGTAGTGGCTGCGGGTAGTGGCTGGGGGTAGTGGCTGGGGGGGGGTGCGGGGGTTGGTGATTTGTCGGGGTTCGTCCCCAGCCTGCGACGCGGGCGTCTCTTGATCGAGGAAGCTGCGATGGCTGCTGAGCCGCATGTTGTTCACAACGTCTTCTTCACCCTGCACGACAACAGCCCTGCCGCGTGTGAAAAACTGGTCGCCGCCTGCGACAAGTACCTGACAGGGCACACAGGAGTGGTGTATTACAGTGCGGGTGTGGTCTCGCCCCGCCTGACGCGTCCGGTCAACGACCGGGCGTTCGATGTGGCGCTGCATGTGGTGTTTCGCAGCCTGGCCGACCATGACGCCTACCAGGCCCACCCCCGGCACCACGACTTCATCAACGAGTCGAAGCCAAACTGGAAGCAAGTCCGCGTCTTCGACTCGGAAGTCGGAGCGGCGTAGCCTGCCCCCCGCTGCCGGGAAGTCGAACGTCGGGCGAATGCGAACGAGCGGCTGCTGCGAGCGAGTCGCTGCTGCGAGCGCGCGGCCACTGGGTGCTGCATCGACCGGACGGCGGAGTTGGCTGGGTCGCGGAACTGGCTGGGTGATTGCGTGGGCGGGACGGGGCAGCCCCCCTGCCCTGCGGGAGGTCTGCCCCTGGCAACGCCGCCCGCCGTTGCCGACGGGGGTCAGCGGGCGGGTTTGCCCGGTTCGTCCGCGGGGGGTTCCACAGTCACTTCGCAGAACGACAGCGCGGCGATCCCGTTCTGGCCGCGGAGCAACTGCTTGCGGTTCCATTGCCGGTCGTGGATGTAGTTGAGCGTCTGGGCCTGTGAGGGACCGGCGAGCCGGAGGCGAACCCGGGTCCCCACCGCTTCGCCCCCCGTCACCTGGCCCGCCTCGCCCCCGACAAAGAACTGCGAGACAGTCTCGGGGCTGAAGGTCATGGGCTGGCCGAACTCGAGCCAGATCTCATCGCGGGCGGCGGAGGCGTACCACGCCCGTTGCAGGTTCGGTGCGTCGATGGCCGACTCGACGCGCTGGCCGTAGTGGTCGCGATCGACCAGCGGCGCGATGAGGCGGGCGATCGCCGCGTAACCCTCGGCGGGGTAGTGACAGCCCCCCTCGGGATCGATCCCGAGCGTCGACATGACCCCCACGCGGGAGAACTGCCGGGGCAAACGCCGCTGCACGTCACGGAGTCGATCGCTGAAACGGTTGCCCCCCTGGCTGCAGGCGTTGGGCCAGATCTGGAACAGGTGGCAGTGCCTGAGATTGGGGAAGTCGGTCGACCAGGCGGCGGCGAGTTCGAGAAACTGGGGTTCGTAGTTTTCGCAGCCATAGTCGCCACTGGGACCATCGGCGCCCTGGTCGGCCTCCCCCTGGTGCCACAGCACGCCGCGAATGCCGTGCGTGAGCCGGGCTTTCTGCACCCGATCGAGCATCCGTCCGTAGATGGTCCCCGGGTCGGTGCGGTGGGTGGGGTTGGGGAGATGCTGGTCAATGCGGGTTCCCCCGACCGCTCCGTTGATCAGACAGATGGGAATGCCGTGCGTCTCGACCAGGTGGCGTCCCAGTTCGAGCCCCCAGTAGCCCACCTGCCACTGGCCGCCATCCCGGCGGACTGCCTGTCCCCAACCGGCGCGGGCGTCGCCCCCCAGTGAGCCAAAGCTGCGGACCCAGGGGTGCGTGGCATCGGACTTGTCTCCCGACCAGTCGGTGCTGACGGCGTTCGACTGCCCCGTGATGACGAACGCGTCGCCACACAGCAGATCTTCGGCCTTGTGGAGCAGCTTGGCCCCCGGTTCGGCCCCGGCGGTCAGTTCGACCCGATACCGCACCAGCCCGGCACGCAGCGCCTGTCGAAAGCGGTAATCGCCATTCGCCTGGGGCGCCTGTTTCTGGGTGGCGACCAGCTTGTCGTCGGCAAAGAGCCGAAGGACGAGTTCTGGCACCGGTTCCGCGATGCGTCCGTTCAGAACCAGCGTCCCTTCGTTGCGGTCGTTGCGGGCGAAGAACTGGCGATCGACGGGAAGTTCACTCTCGGCCGGAGTGGGCTCGATCCACGGATCGCGTTCCGGCTCGGTCACCTGCAGTTCGACCCCCTGCGAAACAGGTGCGCCTCCATTCGCCACGGTGGCGGTGATCTTCAGGGGGCCACTCTTGAGCCCCTTGCGAAGACGCAGTTCGTCACCTTCGACTTCGCGAACCACCGCCAGCCCGGCGGTCTGCCAGGTGACGGTGCAGTCGCCGACCCCGGCGGCCTCCAGCTCGGCCCGGTTGGCCACGGTCGGCCGCAGGGTGAGGAGGTCGCGACCGTTCCACGCCGGTGGTGCCGTGAGCGTGATCTTTGGCTCGGGGAGACGTTCGCGAACCCGCAGGGGAACGTCGAGGGCCTGGGGGCCCGTCGCGCGGGTCACACGGATGCGGAGGGTCGCCGAGCGGTCCCCGGCGGTCCGGCCCGCCTGCCAGGTGTACTTGAGCTGGTCGGTCGCCAGCACGGTCTCGCGGTCTCCCTCGACGAGTGACCAGGTGATCTTTTCGGCTCCCCCGGCGGTGAGGGTGAAGGCGAGTTCGCGGCCTTCATCGACCTCGCCGGTCGAGGGGACGACCGACAGCGCGGTGCCGGGGGTGACCAGGGGTCCGACGAGCGTGGAGAGCGGCTTCTGGTTCTCGAATTCGAGTCGGGCCCAATCGGCCGAGCGGAGGACGTTCGCGAGCCGGACTTCATCGACATCGCCGGGGTTGTCGTAGACCTCGTACCAGCCCCCGACCCACATGCGGGCGGGGGTCGAGATGCGGAGGGGGGCGTCCTTGGTGCGGGTCACGCCGTCGAGCACACCATTCACATAGAGCAGCGATTCTCCCTGCTGATAGGTGTGCACGACGTGAATCCAGCCCGTGCGATCGACGCGGGACTTACCGGCGACATCGGCCCCCGAGAAGTAGCACTCCATGCGAATGTGCGGGGGACTGCGGTAGTTGAGAATGACTTTGCCCTGCGGTGCCTCGTTCCCCCAGCCGAAGACGCGGGAGTTCGACGCGGTGGGCTTCAGCCACGCCGAGGTGGTGTGCGACTGGGCCCCGGTGGGGAGACCGGTGAGCTTGTCGCCGCAGAAGATCCCCTTGTTGTTGGCGAAACGCCGGGCGGGCCCGACGACGCCGGGGGTCGGGGTGGTGCCACGATCGACGGGCTCGAGTCGGCCGGAGGAATCGCGGGTGGGGTCGGCGAGGTGAAAGACGGCGAGGTAGCCGCGGTCGGGGGAAAAGACCGCGGGACCATTGGACGCCGGGGGAGCGTTGGGCTCACCCCAGTGCATGGTGAGGGACTGGCGTTGATTTCCCTCGATGAGGGGAATGCGGACCCAGACATGCGCCCGCCCCGCGTCGGGGTTCCACTCTTCGATCTCAAAGTCGAGGGGTTGGTTGCGGGCGTCGCTGAAGCGGAGATCGTTGCCGGCGGGATGAGCCTGCCGGAAATCGAACCAGTCGGAATGAAGGCGAACGAGGAGGGGGAAGTTTTCCTCGCGGGCGGTGTCGGGGAGATTCGCGCCGCTGGGGGTGGTGTTGATGACGAGCGGCGCGGAGTGCCGCCAGGCGGGATAGGGCTCGGCGGCGGCGACCACGGTGCCCCCCAGCAGGAGGATCACCAGGGGGACGAGGCGCCGGTGCAGAGCGCGGGCGAAGTTGGCCAGGGGGGAGCGGAACAACACACAGCCGGGCTGGAGCGCCATGGTGCGGAACCTGACGAAGAGAGAACTGGCAGGCAGGCCCCTCGAGTAGCGGGCCGGTGGCTGGGGAGTCTAGCGGTGGCGGGAGGAATGCGACAGGTGGCGGGTGAATCCCGTGGGCGAGCTGGAGCGGGTGAACTGGGGCGAGCGAACTGGGGTGCGATGAGGCATTGCGGTGGTGGCCCCACAGCAGGGCGGCCGAGACCCGCGAGACTGTTCGCCCAAGGCGCGGATCGACCATAATCGCCGCGAAGGTTGCGAGTGTTTCGACAGGCCACCCTCCTGCTTGGGCTGGATCAGGCGACACAGCCTTGAGGCCCGCCCTGCGGTGGGTTGGTGAGTGGGTGGCCCGCAACGCGCTGTCGAGAGACGGATGGTGTTCGACGTCGCCGGGGATGGTCGGCCTTCCGACCCATGCCTCTTCGCGCGATTGACACTCCTCTTTGACCCAGCGGCGGAACACTCGCTCCGCTGGAGGAGCCTTTGGTGAGAATCACGATC
>CAIUHT010001365.1 GCA_903898975.1 uncultured Planctomycetaceae bacterium | reverse complement strand
GGCTCTTCGAATACGGGCAAGTCGTCGGCAGGCAGGTCGGCGGCGACTGAGGCGCCGTCCGACGCCGCCGGAGCGTCTTCCGCCCGCTCAGTTCCCAGCGGGTGGGGCGTCTCGGCCACGGGAGGAAGCCCGGTGACAGGGGGCAAATCCCCCTCGGGAGTAGCGTCGGGATGGGGCACGGCTGATTCAGAACTGTTCATGAGCAATTGTCTCCGCCCGCGACTCTAGCGAATTACTGCGGCGGACGGTACCACACGCGAGGCTTCTCCCCCCGGGGTTCCCCCGGTAGTCAGCCCGCCACCCCGTTACCCCGTGATCCCGTTACTCAGCCCGGCACTCACCCAACCCGCCAGCGACGCAGTCACCCAGCCGCTCCACTCGACTCCCCCTCGGCCCACGTCGCCCCAGTGCTCCGCGCTGGCCACCCTGGAGGGACTCTGCGGACCCGGGATACTCCCGGCAGCGGAAGTGGTCTCTCTACAATGCGGCATCCCCGTTTGGCACGCACAGCCCCCGCAGCCAATCGCTCGGTGGGAACGAGTCGCCCCGCGCCATGAAAAACTCCCTGGCGAATTGCCCCAGCCCCGACTCCGCAGACTGTTGCATTTCTCGCTCGTTCCTCGCTCACAGCTCTCCTCCGCATGTCACTCTCTTTCGCTGGCCGACGAGTCACGGTGATGGGACTGGGGACCTTCGGGGGGGGCCTGGGTGCCGTGCGGTTCCTGGTCGCCCGGGGAGCCAGCGTCACGGTCACCGACCTCCGCCCCGAGTCGGCACTTGCCCGTTCACTCGAGCAGCTCGCCCAGACTCCCCCCGCCCGATTCCGCCTCGGGGGCCACGATCCGCGCGACTTTGAAGAGGCCGACCTGGTGGTGGCCAGCCCGGCAGTCCCTCGCGACAGTCCGTGGCTGGAACGGGCCCGGGCCGCCGGGGTCGCCATCACCAGTGAGATCGAACTCTTCTGGCAACTGAATCGGGGTCGCGTGCTGGCGATCACGGGCAGCAACGGCAAATCGACCACCACCGCGCTCGCCCACGCACTGTTGACGAAGGCCTGGCGGGCGGATGTTCCGTGTGCTTCGCCGCAGTCGGGCTTTCGCCCCGCGCGGGTCTGGCGGGGGGGGAACATTGGCCACAGCCTGCTCCCCGAGGTTGACGCGATCCAGCCCACCGACTGGGTGGTGCTCGAACTGAGCAGCTTTCAGCTCGAAACGCTCGCCCCGCTCGGCCCCCGGCCCCAGATCGCGGTGGTGACGAACTTCTCGCCCAATCACCTCGACCGGCATGGCACGCTGACTGCCTACCGTGCGGCGAAGCAGACCCTGCTGAATCATCAAGCCGCCAGCGACTGGTCGGTGCGGAACGCCGACGACCCCGATGTCGCCCACTGGCCCTCAGCGGCCCGGCCCCTCTGGTTCTCGCTGCACGACCGCGCGGGGGAAGGAGTCTTCTGGCAGGCCCGCCAGCAGGTCGCGATTGCCCGCTCTGGCGGCCGCGAGTGGCAGTGGCCACTGCGGGAGTGGACCCGCCTGCCCGGGGAGCACAACCTCGCAAACCTGCTGGCCGCACTCGCCGCCACGCTCCCCGGCGACCCGCGTGATACCGAATTGCGCGAGGCGATCCAGGGCTTTCCCGGGCTGCCCCACCGGCTCGAGGAGGTCGCCCGCCGGGGGGAATTGCGATTTGTGAACGATTCAAAATCGACCACCCCGGCAGCGAGCGCGCTGGCGGTCGCTTCGTTCAACCAGCCGGTGGTGCTGCTGGCGGGGGGCTACGACAAGCAGATCGACCTGGCTCCGCTGGCCGAGTGTGCGACCGTCGGGCATGTCTGCGGCGTGGCCTGGCTGGGCCAGACCGGTCCGCAACTGGAGACGCTGCTGGAGAGGATGAACATCGACCGGCCTCTACCCCGGCAGGTCTGCGGCGATCTGCCCTCGGCGGTCACCTGGGCCATCGCGCAACTCCCCCGTGACGCGCAGGGAGCCCCTCGGGGCGTGGTACTGCTGTCACCGGGAAGCGCGAGTTACGACTGGTTCGAGAACTACGAGGCCCGAGGCGAGCAGTTTCGCGCGTTGGCCCGCGAGTGGCTGGACCACACCGCGACGTGTCCCGATACCACTCCAGAGCGCGGCCCCTGAGTGTGCCGAACGGGATCTTGGCCCGGTGCATCCGCACCAGTTTTCATCGGTGCGGGTCCCGAGACCGCTCAGCGCGCGGTCGGGTTGCTCCACTGGCAATTCCGGCAACTCGGCAACGCCGCAGTGGCTGACCGAGAAATCCATCGCCCGAGTTCGGGCAACGACGTGCTTGTGCCGTCCGCTTGTAGACGTCCGCCGGTAGACGATGACGAACCACAGTCTCTCGTCCACGGGGCAAGCCCGCTGTCATCGGCAGGTCACAGCGACTGGGGGAACACCTCGAAAAAACCCGCAGAGCCCGCTGGCTACTTCTTCCCCAACGCTCGCTGCCGCCCGAAGAAGGCCTGGAGAATGTCGCGGCACTCGGCTTGTAACACACCCCCGACCACCTCGGCCTGATGATTGAGCCGCGGGTCGTTCGTGATGTTGTACAACGTATGACAGGCCCCCCCCTTGGGGTCGGTGGTGCCATACACCACGCGGGGAATTCGGGCCTGCACAATCGCCCCCGCGCACATCGGGCACGGTTCGAGGGTGACGTAGAGCGTGCAGTCAATCAGCCGCCAGCTTTGCATGGCGTCGGCGGCCTGCGTCATCGCCAGGATCTCGGCATGTGCCGTCGGATCGTTGAGCGTTTCTCGCTGGTTGTGGGCCGACGCGATCATCCGCCCGCCACACACAATGACCGCCCCGACCGGAACTTCGTCTTCATCAAATGCGGCCTGCGCCTCACCCAGCGCGTGCCGCATCCAGGCTTCGTCAGAGATGCCAAACACCTCGGCGGGTGTCAGCCCACCCTCTCCCCCGGCCACGTTCATGGGTCCCTCGCCAATCTGTCGCGATTGCACTTCGCAGGCGCGTCTCTCGCCTGAGCATGCTACCAGACAACCGGCGTCACTCCACCCTTCGCCACGACGATTGCTCAAAACCTCGATAACACACCTCTCCCAGCAACAAGACTCGGCGACGACGCAGCACAACCTCAACGCCCCCCCCCCGATCCCCGATCCCCGATCCCCGCCACCCACCACCCACCACCCACCCACCACCCACCTCGCAGTGCTTGACCCTCGCCCCATCGCGGGGTAGCGTGCGCAGGCATGAGCCGCACCTACCCCCTCTTCGTCAAACGCGATCTCGACGGTTTCTTCGGGTTGTTCATCGACAACCTGGTGCAGTTGTTGCTGGTCCCGCTGTTGTGCGGGCTCAGTTGTGGCATGACGGGCGAGAACGCCTTCTACGTCTACCGGCACATCATCCCCGGGGCAGGCATCAGCATCCTGGTGGGCAACCTGTTCTATGCCTGGCAGGCCCATCGACTCGCCGCCCGCACCGGGCGGTCCGATGTCTGTGCCCTCCCGTACGGCATCAACACCCCCTCGCTGCTGGTCTACATCGCCTTCGTCATGGCGCCGGTCTACCAGCAGACCGGCGACCCCCGGGCCGCCTGGCGCATGGGACTGCTGGCGTGCCTGGGCAGCGGGCTCATTGAGTTGCTGGGGGCCAGCGTGGCGGGCTGGCTCCGCCGACACACCCCCCGGGCCGCCCTCCTCTCGACCCTCTCAGGCATCTCGATTGGCTTCATCGCCATGACGTTTGCCCTCGAGATCTTCCACCGCCCCTACGTTGGCATGCTGCCCCTGGCGGTGCTGCTGCTGGCCCTCTTCGCCCGCTGGCCCTTCCCCCTGGGCCTGCCGGGGGGACTCGTGGCCCTGCTGGTGGGGACCGCCGCGGGCTGGCTGTTGCCCTCCCAACTTTCCGGGGTGAACCTCACCGTCGCCGGGGTCCGCGAGGCAGCGCAGACCCAGGGGTGGTACCCCCCGCTGTGGGCCGGGGACGAACTGCGGGCGGTGTTCACGCTCCCCGCCGCCGAGTGGGTCCGGTTTCTGTCGGTCATCGTCCCCATGGGCCTGTTCAACATTGTCGGGAGCCTGCAGAACATCGAGTCGGCAGCAGCCTCGGGAGATGAATTCCCGACGGGGCCCTCGATGGCGGCGAACGGCCTGGGCACCATCGCCGCCGCCCTCTTTGGCAGTTGCTTCCCCACCACCATCTACATTGGTCACCCCGGGTGGAAGGCACTGGGCTCGCGGGCGGGCTACTCGTCGCTCAACGGCCTGGCCATGACCGCGATCTGCCTCACGGGCACGCTCTCGCTCATTGGCTCGATCGTCCCGGTCCAGGCGGGAATGCCGATTGTGTTCTGGGTGGGCATCATCATCACCGCCCAGGCGTTTCAGGCCACTCCCTCAGCACACGCCCCGGCAGTGGCGATGGGGCTGTTCCCGGCGATCGCCGCCTGGGGCTCGACCGTGGTCGAAGGGGCCTTTCGCGTCTCGGGCGGGCAAACGCTGTCGCAGGTGCTGCAAGGCGACAGTCACGCCCTGGCCAACGGTTTCCTGCTGCATGGGCTGATTGCCCTCGAGCGCGGCTCGATCTTCTGCTGCATGCTGGTCGCCGCGATCGCCGTCTTCCTGATCGAGCGGAAGTTCTTCAGCGCCGCCGCATGGTCGGCCGCCGCCGCAGTGCTGGCCGCGGTCGGCCTGATGCACTCGTTCCAGGTGCAGGGGAACACCATCGACTACCTGTTCCATCCCCCGTGGCCCTCAGGCGCCCCCGCCCCCGAGGGAGTGTTCGAGTACCGGGCCCACAACCTGGCGGTGGGATACCTGGCATCGGCCCTGCTGTTCCTGTGGGTCGGCTGGCAACAGCGGATCAATCCCCGGGGGGAATCCGCCGGCCACTGACGCGCTCGCCGCGGCACACGCCAGGTTCGCCCCCGAAAGCCCCCGGCCAACAAAGCCTCCCACACCGGCGCTCGCCGCGTGTATCGGAAACGGTCTCTCCTCTGTCCACCTCTCAACGACGAGTCCCTCCCCATGCAAGATCGACCGCTCTCTGGACAGGTGGCCCTCGTGACGGGGGCGGGGACGGGGATTGGTCACGCGACGGCACTCGCCCTCGCCGAGTTGGGGGCGACCGTGGCCCTGCACTACTTTCAGAACGCGAGCGGGGCGCAGGCGGGGGTCGAGCAGATTCGGGCGGAGGGTGGGTGTGCCGAGATGTTCGCCGCCGACCTCACCGATCCCACCGCGGCGACCGGCCTGGTCGACCGCGTGGTCGCCGAGTTCGGCCGTCTCGACATGCTGGTCAACAACGCGGGGAACCCGTTGCAGCGAACACCGCTCGAGCAGTGCCCGCTGGAGGTGTGGCGGGCGGCGTTTGACATCAACGTTACGTCGGCGTTCCTGGTGACGCAACGGGCCATCCCGCACCTGCGGAAGACGCGGGGCCGCATTGTGAACAACCTCTCGCTGTCGGTGCAGACCGGGGGAGCGGGAGGTGCCGGACCCTACGCCGCCGCCAAGGGGGCCCTGCAGGTCTTCACGCGGACCCTGTCGCGGGAACTGGCCCCCGACGTCCGCGTCAACGCGGTGATGCCCGGAGTGATCGAAACGCGGCATCACGAGGTCTTCAGCACCCCCGAGCGGATGGCCGACTACCGCCGGCAAACCCCGTTGGGGAGGAACGGCCAGGCCCACGAGGCCGCCGCCGCCATCGCCTTCCTGTGCGGACCAGGCTCATCGTTCATGACGGGGAGCCTGCTCGACATCAGCGGCGGCCGCTTCCTGCGGTGAGAGATCCACTCGCCGGTTGGACAAACAAGAGTGCCGGGGGAAACAGCTGCGAGAGATTCCCCTGTGAACTGGATGGTGCGGACGTCGGAATTGGCGGTTTCGCTTCTTGCCCCGCAACCCTGCCGGGTTCGCAGGGCGGAGCCTTCGTGGAACGCATCCAAGAGGTCGGCGACGAGGAGGATCTCACCGGTCCTGGCACCCGGGAAGAACTCGTGTTCGATGGGCGAACGCCGCAACCAAGCGGCAGTCCCG
>CAIUHT010001364.1 GCA_903898975.1 uncultured Planctomycetaceae bacterium | reverse complement strand
GCGACAACCTGCAGTCCGCCCCGACATCAGATCGAGCCGGGCCCCACACAATATCAGTTGACCAATCAATTGATTGTCTCTATTATCAAGACATGAGCGATTCTGAACTCGACCCCACCCCGCACGATCACGATCACCCGCACGACCCGACCCTGCAGGCTGCCGATGTCGTTGCCTGCCAACGGGCTGCGGCGATCTTTCGGGCCATGGGCGACCCGAATCGCCTCCGACTGCTCTCGCTCTTGGCCCAGCGCGAACTGTGTGTCTCCGAACTGACCGTGATCCTGGGCGACAACCTGCCCGCCGTCTCACAACGACTCAAATCGCTCCGCTCCGACCGGATCGTCATCGCCCGTCGTGAAGGGAAGCACATTTTCTATCGCCTCGCCGACCAGCATATCCGCGAACTGATGAACAACGGCCTCGAACACGCCCGTGAAGAGGGGCATTGAGCGGCCTCCCCCCGGAAGCGGCTCCTCCCGTCCTGCCCACCCGACACGAACGCGACGATCCCATCGTCCTCTTCCAACCACGGCAATTCCTCGACCCCTCTCTTCCTCAATCCCGAAAGGTCCCACGCATGTCAGCCCACACGCATACTCATTCCGACCACTCCCATCGCCACGAGGCGGGTTGCGGCCATACCGCGGTGCACCACGAGGGGCATGTCGATTACCTGCATGACGGCCACCTGCACCACCAGAACTCCGCCGGGGTGGTCGAAGAGCACCGCATCGCTGTCTCGGCGACCAACCCCAGCCAATGCTCGGGCGGACACGCGTGCACCTCGCACGATCCGACGCACGTGCACGGGCCCGGCTGCGGCCACGAGGCGGTTCCGCATGGCGACCATGTCGATTACCTGGTCGACGGGCACCTCCATCACCCCCACAACGGACATTGCGACAACCACGGTCCGCTGCAAAAGGTCTAGCCGCAGTGCTGCCGCGTGAGCCGCCCGGAGCCCACGGCCCGTGACCTCACAACGCCCAAGCTGCGACGTTCCAGGCAGGGGAGCGAATGCTCCGCAGCGTGAGTGATCTCTGCGAAACACAACCAGGCCGTCGTCTATTGGGGCGACGGCCTGGTTTGCTTTACACAGTCAGATCAGCCTGTGCCGGGGGCCTCAGTCGTTGATCGCCGCGTAGACCAGGGCCCGCAGTTTGCCGTGGTCATCCACACTTCCCGCCGGCAGCAGCTGGGTGAAATAGACCACAACCAGTTGCTCCTGCGGATCGACCCAATAGGTCGAGTGGTAAGCCCCGCCCCAACCGAATTCCCCGACCGAGCCAGCGGTGCCGCGACCTCCCAGGTCCTCGACGACCGAGAATCCCAGGCCAAAGCCGGTCCCGTTGCTCCACGGGAAGCGAACGCTGCCCAGGTGATCGACGGTCATCAGTTCAACGGTCTTGCGCGAGAGCACGCGGCGTCCCCCGCTCACCCCGCGATCGAGCAGCATCTGCAGGAATCGGCCATAGTCGTGGGCGGTCGAGAGCAGGCCGGCTCCCCCCGAGAAACTGAGGCGGGGACCAGTGACGTACTCCCCCTGCCCCGCCATTCCTCCGTCGTCGGGAATTCTCTTGAGCCCCTCGCCGTCGACGCCGTAGACCACTGCCAGTCGCTCCCGCTTGTCGCCCGGGAGATAAAAGTGCGTGTCCGTCATTCCCAGCGGCTCAAACAGTTTCTGCTGCAGCAGCAGGTCGAGCGACTGTCCCGACGCCTTCTCGAGCACCACCCCCAGGATGTCGGTGTTGTATCCATAGACGTACGCCTCGCCCGGCTGGGCATCGAAGGGGAGACTGGCCATCCGCGCGACCGTCTGGGCAATCGCCTCGGAACGATTGGCGAAATACCAGCCGGTGATCTTCGCCTCCTCCCATTTGTCTTTCGCCACGCCTCCGCCGTAACCGACACCCGAGGTGTGGGTCAGCAGGTCGCGAATGGTGATGGGGCGCTTGGCGGGAACCACATCGTATCCCCCCTCGGCTCTCGGGACCGCCACCGTCGTCTTGAGATATTCGGGAATGTATTTGCCCACGGGGTCGGAGATCAGCAGTCGTCCTTCCTCCTGCAGAATCAGCGTGGCGACACTGACCACCGCCTTGGTCTGCGAGGCGATGCGAAAAATCGCATCGGGTGACATCGCAGCCTCCGCCTCGCGGTCCCGGTTTCCGAACGATCGCAGGTAGGCGACTTTTCCCCGCCGGCTGATCTGCACCACTCCGCCGGCCAGTCGCCCGTCGGCGACGTACTGGTCGAGAACCGCTCCCAACCGCTGGAGCCGGGACGAAGAGAGCCCAACCGCTTCGGGCACGGTCTCGAGCAACGCCTGGGCGTGGACCGGGGTGACCGGACCACACACTCCCCCGGCCCAGCACAGCAGACTCAACACAATCGCAACCGGCAGACGACGGTGGCTCATGGAACAGACTCCAGACAGAAGGAACAGGACAGCCGGGGACACATTTCGACCCCACGCACAAAACTCACCGCGACTGTCAGCGAGCCACAGCCCCACGGCAGTCCTGGCAGTCACCGCCCGGGGGTCGCTTGGGACAGAGCTGGCGTCAGGTGATCGCCAGCCAACGTCCCAGCAGTCGAGCGGGCCACAACAACGCCGCCACGCCAATCGCCCAACGGGGATCGGGATGATGATGAAAAACCACCACGGCGTCGATGATGATGATCCACGACAGCAGCGTCCGAACCCCCTGCTGGACTGGGACTGGACCGGGATTCTGCCACGCCCGCCAGCCGGCACGATTGATGACCACGGCCACCATCGCCAGGGCCAACACCGCCCGCTGGCCCCTGCCCAGTGGATCGGCTCCCCAGACCAGCCAGCCTGCCAGCACAGCCAACCCCAGGTTGACGACCAGCAACGCGATCGCCAACTTCCGCCGGGTGCTTTGGCCCGCTTCATCCTTGGCAAACAGGGTGACGCCCGCGACATACAGTCCCAGGGCCCCAGCCACCACCCAGGGAGCCAGACGCGAAAGTGGCTCGATCACGTCGTCCCGCCCGCTGGGCATCTCCGCGCCGGACGCGATCAGCCCGCCGGTCATCAGCGACGCCCCCAGCAGCACATTCAGGGATCGACACGCCCCCATCAGCCAGGGCCCGGCGAGCGTCTGCTTGCCTCCGGCGTCGTAAGCCCAGACCGCCAACGCGAGGGGTATGGCCACCCCCAGGGCGTGCCCAGGTTGTCCAGCGTTCCAACCGGCCAGGGCGGAAGCGACCAGGCCAGTGACCAGCAGTCCCAGCCCCAGCCGCCAGGCGCTCAGGGCCGACACCTGCCCTGCGGGAATGGGCCGCCGGGGGCGCTCGATGGCGTCAATGTCGCGGTCGAAGTAATCGTTCCAGACCATGCCAGCGAGATACAGCCCCGCCGACGCCAGGCACAGACAGCCATTGGCCGCCGTCCAGGGAGACAAGCGCCCTGAAACCGCCAGTCCTGCGGCGATGTTCGAAAGGGCTGAAAAAACCGCTGCCAGGCGACAGATTCGCAAACAGGGCATCCAGGAGTTCGGAATCATGACGAGGTCGTGAGGGGCAGGCGAGCACTCATCCGCCAACAGCAGATGAGTTGTGGAACAGCGGGCGAACGTTCGCAGCAGGCCAACGCTGACGAAAGCGGGCGGTGAAAGCAACCCAACTGGGCAGTCATTGCTGGTCGCCGAACTGGAAGGCCGGGGGCCCGCGTCGGCAACCAGATCACAGGCGGACTCGCACGGCGGGGTGCGGAGGGGAGCTGAGTCGGGTGTTAATGCGGACGAAAGACCGAAGCGTTGGAACCCATCGAACAGCCAGGCGAGGCGATGAGAGGAGCCAGGCGATTTCGCCTGGCGAGAGACCAAACGCCACGGTGCGAACACCACCAACCAGGCGAAGTGCGGCGTCGGCAGGCTCCCGTCGAACAGCCACTCGCTGGTCGCGTCACGCCACTCTCACCCAGGTTCGACTCGCCCCCCATCTCAGGCGAGCCCGAAAGCTTCCCGGGCCCGAAAATATCCCGGGCCCGAAAATTTCCCGGGCCAGTTCCGCAGCTCCCGGCAGCGAACTCGGTCAAACGCAGAGCTCGGCAAAGTGTGTCGTCTTGCCAGACCCGGCCGACGAGTTGAAACTCCCGATGGCCGGGCCCCTCCCGATCGCCGGGCCCCTCCCGATCAGCGGACCCCTCCCGATGACCAGCATCGCATTCCAGCGTATTCGCACGAATTCTTGGTCAGGCCCCCTGGACTGGTTCCGACCAGACCGCGCGGACCCACGCGACGAGTGCCTCTTCCACTTCGGCCAGCTTTTTGTCGGAGTGCGCTCGCACCTTGTCGAGGTTCTCGGCGGTGCCGACCTTGCCATGGGCGAAGAAATAGAACTTGATCTTGGGCTCGGTCCCCGACGGGCGGACCGCGAACGAGATCTCGACCTCGCCCCGGACGGAATCGAAAATCACCAGGTCACCCGACGGAGCGGGCAACTCGGCGAGCCATTCATTCTCGGGCAACTGGCGGATCTCGTGCTTGCGGTAATCGCGAACACGCTTCAGCCGGACTCCGGCCAGTTCCGTGGGCGGACGCGTGGCGAAGGCCTCGAGCAGGCGGGCCACCATCGCCAGGCCCTCGGCCCCGCGGGCGGTCTCGGAGCACTGCGACTCGTTGTGGTAGCCATGCTCAATGTAGAGTTCGTCCAGTCGGTCCAGCAGGGTCTTGCCTTCGCGTTTCAACTCGGAGGCGCATTCGCACAGCAGCAGGGCGGCGACGGCGGCATCCTTGTCACGGGCATATCCCCCCGCCAGGTATCCCAGCGACTCTTCACACCCCAGCAAAAACCGCTGCGCCCCTTCGCGATCAATCACCTGGCCGATGTATTTGAATCCCACCAGCAGGTCGCCAAAGACAGTGACCTTGTACTTTTCGGCGATCACCGGGATGAGTGGCGTGGTGACCAGCGTCTGGACGAGAAAGCTGCCCTTGCCGAGCGTCCCGGTCCCCTTGCGTTTCCGCAGCACGTAATCGGCCAGCAGGGCTCCCACGCGGTTGCCCGAGAGAATCACGTAGCGACCGCGGCTGTCGCGGACCGCCACCCCCAGCCGATCGGCATCCGGGTCGCTGGCCAGCACCAGGTCGGCCTTGGTCTTGCGGGCCGCTTCGATGATTGGCTCGTACACCTCGGGGCGCTCGGGATTGGGCAACTGCTGCGGCACCTTGGGAAACTCGCCGTCCTGCGTCGCCTGCGGAGCATAGAGCGTGACCCCCTCAAAGCCCGCCTCGGACAGCACCCGAAACACCGAAGTCTCGCCCACCCCGTGCAGTGGCGAATAGACCGCCGTCACCTGCCGGGCCTTCGAGAGCCCACACCCGTTGACCGCATTGATGTAATACTCGTCGAGTTCCTCGCCCACCATTTCTACCTGGCCAGCGGCGCGAGCTTCTTCCAGATCGGCCAGCGGGATCTCATTGGCCTCATAGACACACTCGATGATTCCCCGGTCATGAGGCGGCAACACCTGGCCCCCCGTCGACCAGTAGGCCTTCACCCCGTTGTCCGCCGGGGGATTGTGCGACGCCGAGATCATCACCCCCACATCGCACCGCAGGTGCCGCACCGCAAAAGAGAGTTCCGGAGTGGAGCGGGCTCCTTCGAACAGGAAGACCTTCAGGCCCGCCGCCGCCCAGGTGCGGGCGGTCAATTCGGCGAATTCGCGAGAGCGATGCCGACTGTCGTAAGCAATGACACCCCGGCCCCCCGAGGCCCCCCGGGCCCGCTTCAGGTACTGGGCGATGCCACTGGCCGACTCGCAGACCGTTCGCGCATTCATGGTCGCCGAGCCCAGCTCGGCCATCGTTCCACGGCGACCGCCCGTGCCGAACGGCAGCACCTGCCAGTACAGCGACTCCAGCTCGCTGAACTCACCTCCCTCGATCTTGCGTGCCAGGAGCGGACGGTACGCCGCATACCCCGACTCCTGCAGCCAGCGTTTGAGGTTGGTCACCGCGGCCACGGAAAGCTGGCCCGCGGCTCCCGCCGCCTCGACGGCCGTCACCAGGCTCTCGACCGGCACGTTGACAGACGGATCCGCAGCGGGGGAACCAGCAGTCGGGGGCGCAGAAGAGTCGTGCTCAGTCATGGCAAAGTGCAGGCGTGAGGGGACCGGTTCAACCAGAAAACGGAGCCCTTAAATTACCAGAAACTTCACGGAGCGACGAGGGTTCGCGGTGATCGAATCGCCCCGTGATGCAGGGTAAAACGGGGCCTATCCCTTCGCAGACCGGCTCGCCGTACGCTGCAAAAACCGCAGGGTTCGGTCGGTCAACCGACATGCCGGGCCTGACGCCGGGGAGCCGAGGGCTCGCCGCCGCCATTGCGCACGCGACTCGGCTTGACGCCCGGCAGGTGCGGTCGCAGGAACGGCGGCAGATCGCTTTTGCCTCCGCGCTGGTAGTCGTTCCAAAGACTCGGAGCGACCCGGTCGGGAGCCAGCCCGCGCACCTCCGTCAGGTAAACAAAGACCAACTCAGACAGCCGCTTCAAGGCGATGCCCGAGGTCTGACCAGCCGTGGCGTAGAGCCAGTCGCTGAATGCCAGGAACCCCGCGAACGGGCTGGCGTCCAGCCACAAGAGCGGGGTCGACTCCAGGAAATTCCCGCTGTTGGCGACCAGATCCCAATAGCGGGCGAATCGTCGCAGGCGCTGCATCTGCACCGGATCAATTGCACCGGTCCGCAGCACTTCGTAAGGGGGGCTGGCACTGTAAACCATGCCCCACTCCTCCGTGTGCCGGGCGATGGGAGCCCCCCGCAACCGCTTCAGCATGCCGACCTGGATCTCCTGCGGATTCCAGCCGACCAGGCGGTCGAACCCAGCCCCGAAACTCTCGAGGGTTTCTCCCGGGAGCCCGACAATCAGGTCGGCATGCACGTGGACTCCGGTGCTGGAGCGCAACCAGCGGAGGTTTTCAGCCGTCTGATCGAGATTCTGTCGCCGCGAGATGCGTGCCGCCACGTCGGGATTCAGCGTCTGGATGCCAACCTCAAACTGCAGGACCCCGGGCGGAAATCGGGCGATCCGCTCGCGGAGCCCCGCGGGCAACCGATCGGGAATCATCTCGAAATGGACGAACAGCCCCGGGCGGATCCGCTCCCAGAAGAAATCCAAAATCGCCGCACTGGTCTTGAGATTCAGATTGAATGTGCGGTCGACGAACTTGAATTGCAGCAGACCGCGCTCGAGG
>CAIUHT010001363.1 GCA_903898975.1 uncultured Planctomycetaceae bacterium | reverse complement strand
CCACTGGGCGATTTTCCACTGGGCGATTTTCCACTGGGCGATTTTCCACTGGGCGATTTTCCACTGGGCGATTTTCCACGAGGCGATTGCCCACAGGTCGATTCGCGCCGGGGCGATCTCCACAAGCTCGGCACTCACTGGCGTGCCGCTCGCCTCGATTCGGACGGGCTGTCTCTGAGAGACTCCCACCGGTTTCAATTGCCGACTTTCCGCAGTGGAGTCGCCGAGACAGCGCTCTCCCCAGCCGACTGCTGCCGCGTGACTGCTCCCGCTGCCGACGTCGACGCGACGCAGTTCCGCTGGTGCGGTCTGTTGGCTCCGCGCATTGCCGCCACCCCCAGCGGCTCTCGCGGATGCGGTGCTGTCACCTGGGCTGGCAACTGTCCGATCAGTTGCGTCCCGGGCGGAAGATTGTCGATGATCCCCACAGCGTTCGTCTCTCGCGCTCCCCCACTCGAGCCCCTCCCATGTTCCGCCTGCTGGGTTCTCCCAAGCGCCTCTGCACGGGGCTCACCCGGCGTGATCTCCTCCACGTGGGCGGACTCGGTGCGTTCGGTCTCACCCTCGCCGACCGCCTGGCCCTCGCTCCCCCCGCCCACGCCCAGGCCTCCCCGTTCCCCGCCTTCGGTCGGGCCAAGTCGTGCCTGCTCATTTACAAATACGGCTCTCCCCCCCAGCACGAAACGTTCGACCCCAAGCCCGACGCACCGGTCGAAATCCAGGGGGAATTGCGGGCGATTCCCACCGCGCTCCCTGGCGTCGCCTTCGGCGAGGGGCTCCCGCGAATCGCCCAGATCGCCGATCGACTCACCATCGTCCGGTCGTTGACCCATCCCTATCCCCTCCACGGCACCGTGTATGCCACGACCGGCATTCCCGATGTCGATACCAAGATCGAGGCCCAGCCCCGGCACAAGCGGCAATGGCCGTTCCTCGGTTCGCTGGTCGAACTGCTCGATGACCGTCGCGGTGCTCCACCGGGCCCGCCTCAGCCCCCGCCCATTCCCCGCAACATCGCCCTGCCGTTCGTGATGGGGTCGAAGAATGAATACCCGCCCCTCGCCGGGCTGTACGGCGCAATGCTGGGGCAGCGGTATGACCCCGTCTACACCGACTTTCGTGCCGAGGGAACCCGCCTCGCTCCCGAGATCAATCCCGGCCGGGCCTTTCGCGACCCCCTCCTGTCGATTCAACCGACCGATCGACTGGAACTGGCCGGGGGTGGAGTCACGGGGAACGCTCCCGGGACGCGGAGGGAAGATGCCTCAGCCCGGCTGGACCTGCGCCGCAGCCTGCTCGAGCAATTCGAGGCGGGGCGGCGCGATCTCGACCGGCATGAGCGCGGGGCGACCTTCTCGTGGCAGCAACGCCAGGCGTTCGGGTTGCTGTCGACGGGACGCATGCAGCAGGCTCTCGATTACACGACTGAGCCAGCGGCGGTGCGGGATGCCTACGGCATGACGCTCTTCGGCCAGTCGTGCCTTGCGGCCCGGCGGTTGATTGAAGCCGGGGGGCGGTTCGTGACCGTCATCTGGGATGCCTATGGGTTGAACGCCGGGTCATGGGACACGCACCACAACCACTACGGCCGGCTGAAGGAATTCCTGCTGCCGGTCTTCGACCAGGCGTTCAGCGCGCTGATTCTTGACCTGGAGCAGCGGGGGTTGCTCGACGAGACGCTGGTGCTGGTCCTCAGCGAGCATGGCCGGACGCCGCAGATTGATTCGAAACCGGCCGGGGCGGCCCGGCATCACTGGTCGCGGGCATATTCGCAGGTGTACGCGGGGGGGGGCCTGGCCCCCGGGACCGTGGTGGGCAGAACCGATCGCCAGGGGGGCGATGTCGAGGCGACTCCCGTGTCGCCGAAAGACATTCTCGCCACGGCACTGCACCTGTTGGGCTTCGACCCCGAGGCGACGTTTCCCGATCCCGAGGGGCGCCCACTGCCACTGACCGGAACGGGAAGAGTGCGCGGGGAGCTGCTGGGGGGCGGTTGATCGACGATAGAAACCGTCGAGCCCAGGGTCGTGGGGCCGCAGTTTGTGGGGGGCACTTTACAGACGCGGTGCGACAGCCGAAACTGCGGTCCAGTCTCCCCCCTGTCGAGCAGGGCCAGCCGGTGGGTCGCCCCGGGGGAACCGAGACTGCGGGCTGTGGCGATTCCCGTCACACCCCGGCTCAGCAACCAGATTTCAGCGAGAGATTGAGCGCCCATGTCCGACTCCATCAAGCAGCGGCTGTCCCGGGGGGAAGTGGTGATGATGGCCGCCTGCGGGCGGATTGTGCACCACAACCTGCTGCAGATGATTGGCATGCACGGGGGTTTTCATGGCGTCTGGTTCGATCTCGAGCACATGTCGTATTCGACCGAGCGGCTGGAGATTGGAACGCTGGCCTGCCGGAGCCAGGGGCTTGACACCTTCGTGCGGCTGCCAGTCACCGACTACGCCTGCGTGACCCGGGCACTCGAAGCGGGGGCGGGAGGGGTGATGGCGGCCCAGGTGCGGTCGGCGGCCGAGGCCGAGCAGACGGTGCAATGGGCGAAGTTTTTTCCGCGCGGCTGCCGGGGTTTGAATACCGCGGGTTACGACGCCCGGTTCGCGACGATGCCACTGGCGAAGTTCGCCGAGCAGGCCAACCAGTCGACCTTCGTGGCGATCCAGATCGAGACGCTCGAGGCGCTGGAGGCGGTGGACGACATCGCGGCGATCGACGGGGTCGACCTGGTGTTCCTGGGTCCCGCCGACATGAGCCAGAGCCTGGGGGTGACGGGCGATTTCATGAATCCCAAGTGCCTGGCGGCGATTGACCAGATCTCGCGGGCTTGTGCGAAGCACAAGAAACCATGGGGCGTGGTGCCGGTGAACCCGCAGTACGCGAAGATGTGCGTCGACAAGGGGTGCCGGATGCTGTCGGTGGGGGCCGAGGTGCGCATCATCAACGCGGGGATCGAGGCGGTGAAGAAGAATTACGGTGAGTTTTTTGGGAGCTGAGCCGCGCGAGCAGGGAACGCGGCCAGCACAACCCACTGGGGTGATGGTTGCAACCGCGTTGCCGGAATGGCGAGAATCAGGAAAGGGCGGGAACGGGGTCGACCCAATGGGTCGAGGGCCGGCGTCTGCCTGGTACAAGATCTGGGACGGATGCGAAGTGATGAGGCACAGACAGTTCGCCGGGCGAGGGTTGGCGGTGCGCTGCGCGCACTGTCATCGGCTCGGGTTCGCCTCCCTGCGCAACGGGATTGGCCGCCAAGGTGACCGGTCCCCCTGGGGCACAGCCGGCCTGGACCTCACAGGTCGGGGCGCCGGTCCACGGCAGCCCGCCACCGCGAATCACGGGTTCGAGCGCGGCGCGCGTGAGGGGGGCCAGCGCGCCGGCGGCGAGCCTGTGGCTGGCGACCGTGATGGACGGTGGGCATGACGTCACCGGCTGTTGGGTCCGCGTTGTTGCAGTTCCAGGAGTGGTGCCTCGGCCGCCCGTCGTTCGCGGTCTGGAAGTCCCTCGTGAGTTCCACGCCCAACGTCGAGCAGACCCAGGCCACGCGGGCGGAGCGGTTGCAGGAGCTGTTTGATCACGCCCGACGCCACATTCCCGGCTGGCGGACCCGCCTGCAAGACGCCCCCCTGCGGGTCGATCCGGCCTGTCCCGCCCGGGCCCTCGAGGCGGTCCCCGTGCTGACCCGCACCGAGATCGTGCGTGATCGCGAGTCGCTGTGGTGGCGCGAGACGCCCCACAAGGTGCTCAAGCACATTTCGGGAGGGAGTACCGACGACAATCTCGAGTTCTACCTGGGCCGCGAACGCCAGGCCTGGAACCGCGCCATCCGCTGGCGGGCGCTGTCGCGCGTTGGAATCCAGCCCGGTGATCCGGTGCTCCACCTGTGGCCCCACTTCACTCCCGACAGCCCGCTCGACGCAGTGAAGCAACGCCTCCGCAGTTTCCGCAACCTCGTCACCAACGATCGCGAATTCGACCTGCGGCCGTTTGGTCACCACAACTGCCAGCGGGCCCTGCAGCAGCTGAACCGGCAACCGGGCACGCTGCTGTTCTGCTTCCCCAGCTGGGCGATGGAATTGTTGCGTTACTGCCAGGCGACCGGCCAGGCGCCCGTCGGGCTGCGCGGCATCTGCTGCTCGGGTGAAGTCCTGTACCCGACGCAGCGCACCGCGCTCACGCAAGCCTGGGGAGTTCCCGTGTTCGAGGAATACGGCAGCCAGGAAACAGGAGCCATTGCCAACGACGACCTGGCTGGGGTGTTTCACCTGAACGCCGAGCACGTGCTGGTCGAGGTGTTGCGGGACGGCAAACCAGCCGCCCCCGGGGAACTGGGCGAGGTGGTCGTCACCAACCTCACCTCCACGCTGATGCCCTTT
>CAIUHT010001362.1 GCA_903898975.1 uncultured Planctomycetaceae bacterium | reverse complement strand
TCCTCGATGTAGGGAAACAGCTCGATGGGGGTGACCGGTCGGACCTGGGGAATTCCCTGGCCTTCGATATGGCCGACCCGCGCCTGAAAACCCGCGCCATCGTCGGCTTGAGCGAGTCGCGTCGGAATGAAGGTGGCGGTCGGGCAGGCCAGGCTGCCGACCAGCAGCCCCGTCCAAAGTCGCGGGGCACGTTGCCGCAGCCAGGCTCCCAGGCGAGGGAACCGGGAGGTCATCGATCGTGGATTCTGAGACATGGCGGGAGAGCGTTGTCAGAGTCTGAGTTGTCGAGGGGGGCGAAGCCGAACCACGGCTGGACCGCCGGACGAGTCAGACAGATGTCGGGAGGAGAGGGCGAGGAGGGGGGAGCGAGGGAGTCACAATTGCGAGGGGCGACGAGTCGAGGTTCGACTGTGGCCCAACGCCGACTTCGTGACTTGCCGGGCTGGTGGTCCGGAGAGCGGACCGGAAGGGAGAGCTGAGATACCCCGGAACCGAGCGGCTGGTCAACCGCGTCCATCAAGCGCTTCCATCAAAACTTGAGCCAATTTTTCCTTTTTTCAATCAATCCCCAGATTTCGCCCCGCAACCGCCAGCGAGGCCTTGGGGTGAGATTCCCCAGTTCCCCGCAGTCTCACTCTGTCTCCCCAGGTTCCCAGGTCCCGGGGTTAGCCCCAACTGCGCCAATCCCGGCAGTTCCCGTTGACCCATTTCCCAAGTCCGAACTACTGTCCCCGCCCCTTGTCGGGGGGGGCCGGGAGAGCAGAGGGGCGCATGCTTTGAATTGCCGGTCCCGACGCAACCCGGCCTCCCCATCGCACTGTCGCAACTGGACCCGCTTCCATGGCTCCTGCCGAGACCGCGTTGCCTCCTTCCCGGCGTCCACTGTGGCGTGAGCGCGGGGCGTGGTTGCTGCTGGCGTTCGTGGCGTTGTGCTATGTCCCGCGGCTGGGTGACCTGACCATTCGGGGCGAAGAGACCCGGCGGGCGCTGGTCGCGCGAGAGATGCTCGAATCGGGAGACTTCGTGGTTCCCCGTGTGCAGGGACAGCCGCTGCTGAGTCGCCCCCCGTTGCAGAACTGGCTGATTGCTGGCTGGTCGGCGGCCACCGGGCAACTCGATGAACTGGCGGTCCGCCTGCCGAGCGTGCTTGCCGTCGCTGCGACCACGCTGCTGGTCTTCAGTTACGCCCGCGGCTTTCTCTCACCGCTGGGGGCCTTTGCTGCGGGACTGGTTTTCGCCAGCCTGGGGCAGGTGGTCGAATTGGGACGTTTCGGCGAGACCGATGCGCTGTTCACCCTGTTTGTTTCAGTGTCGTTGCTGGGATGGCACGCCGGATTCCGCGCGGGGTGGCCCCGCTGGCAGACATGGTGCCTGGGCTACCTGGGGGCTGCACTGGGAACACTGACCAAGGGCCCCCAGGCTCCGGTTTACTTTGTGGCCGGTGTGGGGTTGTTCCTGCTGTGGGGGCGTTGCTGGCGGATGCTGTTCTGCTGGGGGCACCTGGCGGGACTGGCGCTGTTTGTCGGCCTGGTGGCGAGTTGGCAGGTGCCCTTTCAGCGCTCGGTCGGAGCAGGCGCTGGTCGCGACATCTATCTCGCCGATGTCGGGCATCGCTTTCTCGACGCCTCGTGGGGGTCGTTCGCCGAGCATTTCGTGGCCTATCCCTTCGAACTGTGGGCCTGCCTGCTGCCGTGGTCGGCACTCGCGCTGGTGTGGAATCGCCCCGGGTTTCGACAGGCTGTGGGGTCGGCGTGGCCGACCGTGCGTTTCCTGGGGGTGGCGATTGTCGCGGCGTTCCCGACGGTGTGGCTGCCGCCGGGATCGCGTCCGCGGTATTTCATGTCGCTCTATCCGTGCATTGCCCTGCTGCTGGGGGCTGACCATCGATCGGCTGGCCCAGGCGGCTCCTGACGCCGAGTGGCGGCGAATCTGGCCGTGGTTTCTGCGGGGCTGTGGAGTGACGATGCTGGTCGCCGGGTTGGTGGTCCTGGGGGTGTCGCTGCTTCCGGTGGGGAGCTGGTATGCGCAACCCGTGGTGTTTGCCGGGCTGTATGCGGCGTTGAGCCTGGCGGGAGCGGGCTGCCTGTGGTGGCTGGCGCTGAGGACATCGCCCCGCGCCTGGAGTGTGGCGCTGCTGACAATCGCCGGGTTTGTGGGGCTGACGCAGGTCGGGGTGCTGGTGACCGCGCACCAGCAGACGACCCCCGACACGATTGCCAAGGTGACGGAGTTGCGGCGGATGCTGCCCGCCGGGGCGCGCCTGCACAGCCTGAATCTCGCGCACCACATGTTTGTGTACCACTGGGGCGATCTGCCGCGGATCGCGTGGCCTCGCAACGAGCAGGAGTGGCCCGCGGAGGTCGAGTATTTCTGTTTTGATGTGCGGGACCTGGTGGGGCGCGAGATCCCCGTCGATTGGGAGGAGATTTTCCAGGTACCCTGCACGAAGCACCGCGAGCAGGAGCACCAGATGCGCGTGATTGTCGGTCGGCGACGCGGGGCGCGTGCGACTGTTCCGGAAGCAACCCAGGCGAATTGAGCGTTCGGCTTGCGAGCCGGCTGTTCGCAGCCACCGCTGAACGCGCCCCGCCGGTGCCTCGTTGCGGTTGATTCTCTTCAAGCAGAGCAAGGACCGGGGCGATCCGTGGGTGGTGCGGTGGCCCCGTCAGGCCGATTTCCAGTCAGGCCGATTTCCAGTCAGGCGGATTTCCAGTCAG
>CAIUHT010001361.1 GCA_903898975.1 uncultured Planctomycetaceae bacterium | reverse complement strand
GGCCGAGGCGGCCCGACATTCCGCCGGGTGAGTGAGCGGGCGAGTGACCTGATGAGTGAGTCTGTGGGAGTGAGTCTGTGGGAGTGAGTCTGCGGGAGGGTGGTTTTCTGGCGCAGCGATGAACCGTGGGGTTCATGGTCGAGGCCGAGGTGGAGAGGCGGGGTTCGAAGGGGCACCGCCGTTCGATTGCGGAAGGGAGCATTCGATGCAGGCACGCTGGGGAATGACGGGGCTGGCGCTGGTGGCGGGGCTGGCGTTGGGCTGGCTGTCGCGGCCCGAGGGGACAGTCGCGCAGATTGGCACCAACCGGGGGTTCTTCGGGACGCTGAAGGTGGGGGACATGGTGGAGACGGCGTATGACAGTGGCGGCAAGACGGTGCTGCGGACCTACGACGACGAAGCGAACCGGTTGAAGATGATTGCGCGGATCACCGACATCGGGACCGATCACATTGTGCTGGAGATCAAGTCGCCCGATCCTGCGAGCAAAGAGGTGTGGAGCGTGCGGTACCCGATCCATTCGATCGGATCGATCTTTCATGTGAGCGGGGCGTCGGCCCCGGTCCCGTCGTCCGAGCCCGCCGCGGTTGAGCCGGCGAATCCGAAGTCGAAGATTCCCTCGAAGACGAAGAAGACGACCAAGTGAGTTGGGCGACCGGTGTGGTTCGCGGCGTGGTGGCTTGAGGCGGAACGGCGAAGCGGCCGGGTGTCTGCGTGGTCCGTGATGTTGGCCTGTGGCGTTGAGTGGTGACGCCGGGCCCTGTGGGCCGCGCCGCTGAAAGACGCAGCCTGGGTTCGTGCCAGGTAGGCTGCACCAGGTACTCTTCGCCGGGCAGTCTTCAGCTGACGTTCTTCACCTCGCGTTCTTCAGGCTGCTGGTGGACCGAGGCGTTTTTGAGTGCGGACGCGGCCGGGGGGTGTTGGCACCGGGCCAGGGCCGTGTGGGTGCGCGACTGCGGGTGGGGTGTTGTTTTTGCGTGCTGTCTTTTCCTTGCGGCTCTTGAGGTGCGAGATGTCTCAATCGATCGACCGGCGGGAATTTCTGCAGCAGGGGGCGGGGGGGCTGGCGTTGGCGGCGATGGCGGCGCCGCGCGTGCTGGCCGAGGACCGCCCGCCCGTGGTGGTGGCGCTGATTGGTGCCGGGGGAATGGGAACGGGGCACCTGGGGCAACTCTCGAAGCGGTCGGATGTGGAGATTGCGTGGGTGTGCGACGTCGATGCCAAGCGCCTGCAGGCGGGGGTCGACCTGGTGGCGAAGAACTCGGGGCGGACGCCGCGGGGGACGGGAGACCTGCGGCAGGTGCTGGCCGACGGGAAGGTCGAGGCGGTCTGGATTGCCACGCCCGATCATTGGCACACCCCGGCGGCGATCCTGGCCCTGGATGCCGGGAAGCACGTCTACGTCGAGAAGCCGTGCTGCCACAATCTGCGGGAGGGGCAGATGCTGGAGGCGGCGGTGCGGCGGAGCGGGCGGCGGTTGCAGGTTGGGACGCAGAGTCGCAGTTCGCCCACGGTGCGGGCGGGCATCGAGCGGGTGCTGGCGGGGGAGATTGGCGAGATCCTGGTGGCCAAGGCGTGGAACAGCCAGTTGCGGGGAACGATTGGAAAATCGGCCCCGGCGGCCCCCCCGGCGGGGCTGGATTTCGAGACCTGGCTGGGTCCGACCCCGGTCGCCGAGTATCGCCCCAACCTGCTGCATGGTGTCTGGCGGTGGTGGCACGACTATGGCTGTGGCGACATGGGGAATGACGGGGTCCACGACATTGACGTGGCGGTCTGGGGGCTGGGGGTGAAGACGCTGCCCACGCGGGCGGCGTGCCTGGGGGGGAAGGCGTTCTTCGACGACGACATGCAGTTTCCCGACACGCAGTACGCGGTGTTCGAGTACCCGCGTGCCGATCGGCCGGAGGTGCCCAAGCAGTTGATCTTCGAGCAGCGGATCTGGTCTCCGTACGTGCAGGAGGGGTATGAGAACGGAGCCGCGTTCTATGGCACGAAGGGGATGCTGATTATTGGGCACACGGTGGGCTGGAAGCTGTACGGACCGCGGAACAAGCTGATTGACGAGCAGCAGGGGCGGGCCGACATTGAGCCGCATCACACGAACTTTCTGCAGGCGATCCGCGACCCGGGGGTGGCGTTGAACGCCGATGTGCAGGCGGGGACGCTCTCAGCGGGGCTGGTGCACCTGGGGAACATTGCGGCGCGGGTGCAGCGGACGCTGCAGTTCGACCCGGCGACGGGGGACCTGGTGGGTGATCCGCAGGCGGCGGAGCTGTTGGGGCGGAAGTATCGTGCCGGGCACTGGGCGACACCGGCGCGGTCGTAGATACGTCGCGGGTCCCGGGTGGGGGCCTCACTTTTCCTGATTCGTCGGGTTTGCAGCATGTCCTCCGTTCCCGCCGTCGGCATCGACCTGGGCACGACCTACTCGAGCATCGCGTGGCTGAACGAGCAGTCGGAGCCGGTGACGATTCCCAACCTCGAGGGGGAGAGTTCGACCCCATCGGTGGTGATGTATCTCGAGGGGCGGGAGGTGGTGGGCCAGGAGGCGCTGGACCACTCGATCATTCACCCCGATCGGGTCATTCACGGGGCGAAGCGGTTCATGGGGGCCGACCGGAAGTCCTGGTCGATCGACGGGCGGGCGATCACCCCGGTGGATGTGGCGACGGCGATTGTGAAAAAGCTGCTGAACGATGCCCGGGCGCAGATTGGCCCGGTGCAGCGGGCGGTGATCACCGTGCCGGCGCAGTTCAGCGAGCAGCAGCGGCTGGCGACCATCGAGGCGGGGCAGCGGGCCGGCCTGAAGCAGGTTGACCTCATCAATGAACCAGTCGCCGCGGCACTGTGTTACGTGCTGGGAGCCGAGGGGCTGTGGTTCTCGGAACTGGCCGAAGACCAGCGCATCCTGGTCTACGACCTGGGGGGTGGAACATTCGACCTCTCGCTGGTGAGCTACCAGCAGGATCGCGTGCAGGTGCTGGCCAGCACGGGCGATCTGCACCTGGGAGGGATGGACTGGAACCAGCGGCTGTTGAGCACGATTGCCGAACAGTTCCAGCGGGAAGTGGGGTTCGACCTGCGGTCGGATCCCGTGTCGCTGCAGCGGCTGCATCGGGAGGTGGAGCAGTGCAAGCGGGTGCTCTCGCGGCAGGCGCGTGGGGCGATCGTGGTGGAGCATGCGGGGCACCGCAAGACGTACCAGATCGAGCGCGAGCAGTTCGACCAGCTGACCGCCGACCTGCTGGAGCGCACCCGCCAGATCACGCAGGGGCTGATCAACCAGCACCGGGCCGGGTCGTCGCACATGGATGTGACGATCGTCTCGACCGGGGGAAGCAGCCGGATGCCGATGATCGACGCGATGCTCAAGACCATTCGGGGCACGACACACAGCAAGGTGCTGTCGCCCGACCAGTCGATTGCGCATGGAGCGGCGTATTACGCGGGGATGCTGCTGAGCAACGACCCGGGGGCGGGGCGATTTACGGCGAGCGTGACGGGGCAGCGGCTGGCGCGGTTCACGCAGAGCAGCGTGAACGCGCGGTCGCTGGGAATCCTGATTCGCGATGTGGACTCGGGCGAGCGGGTGCCGTTCTACCTCATTCCACCCAACACGCCCCTGCCCGCCACGGCGGCGAAGACGTTTGGCACGGTGCATGCCGATCAGCGGCGGGTGACGCTGTCGATCGTGGAGAGCGGGGCCAGCCCCGACGACCCGCCATCGGCGATTGGGGTCTGCAGCATCGAGGGCCTGCCCCCCGGCCTCCCCGCCGAGACCCCGATCGAGGTCTCGATTTCGTACGACGGGAGTGCCCGGGTCTCGGTCTCGGCCCGCGAGCTGACAAGTGGCAAGGCGGCCCGGGTGGAACTGACCCGCGAGTCGAACCTGGTGGCCCCGGCCGCGGCGGAAGAGTCGCGGGCGGGCGCGACTGTGCCAGCTGCCACGGTGCCGACGATCGCGCCGGCGCCACCGGTCACCGCGCCCCGCACCGCGGGGTCGAGCGTTCCCCCACCGCTGCCACCAGTGGCCAGGCCGAAGCCTGCCGCGGTGCCACCTGCGGCCCCGCAGCGCGCGACACCGGCTGCCCGCGATCTGGCGGCGACGCCGGGGTTGTCGGCTGCCGAGTTGCGGCTGTGCCCGCGGTGTGCCGGGCCGCTGGATGCCCGGGGCGAGTGTCCCGAGTGTCGCGGCGGGGCTGGTGCCGCGGGGGCACAGCCTGGTTCGGGGGGAGCGAGCGGACCGCGGCCGGTCCCGGCGGCGCGACCCGTTCCCGCTCCACGACCGGTGCCGGCGCCCAGTGCTGTGCCGGCGGCGAGTCCCGTTCCAGTCCCGCGAGCGGTTCCGGCGCCGCCTGCATCGGGCCGACCGGCGGAGGGACCAGCGGCCCCGCTGAAGCCTCGTCCCGTGCCTCCCGCGCCGCCGCGCGGGACCAAGCCTGTTCCTCCACCCGCCCCCCCGGTCCCACCCAACCCCGCGCCGCGGTCTGACGAAGACCCGGGCGAGGATGAATTCTGGAAGTACGTCGAGCAACGATGAAGATTGATCAGATCGAGTTGTTCCAGGTCGAGATGCCGCTCATCTATCCCTGGAAGACCGCCTATGGCGAAGATGCCAGTTGCCACAGCGTGCTGTGCCGGATGACGTCGGGATCGGTCTCGGCGTGGGGCGAGAGCAGTCCCCTGGCGGCACCGTGTTACAGCCCGGAGTGGGCGGGGGGGCTGTTCGACACAGCCCGGCAGTGGCTGGGCCCCGCCCTGCTGGGGAAATCGATCGAGTCGGGCGACGCGCTGCAGCGACAACTGGCGGTTTACAAGGGGAACCCGTTCGCGAAGGCGCTGCTCGACAACACCTGGTGGCAGTTGCAGAGCCGGCTGACGGGGACGCCCCTGCATCGCCTGCTGGGGGCGACGCGGGACCAGGTGGCGGTGGGTGCCGACTTTGGCGTGATGGACTCGCAGGACGATCTGCTCAACGCGATTGGGCTGGCGGTCGATGCGCGGTTCCCGCGGGTGAAGCTCAAGTTCCGTCCGGGGTGGGACCTGCCGATGCTGCAGGCGGTGCGGCGGCAGTTTCCCGAGCAGATCTTTCATATCGACTGCAACAGTGGCTATCGGCTGGAAGACCTGCCGCTGTTTCAGCAGATTGACGCCCTGAACCTGGCGATGATTGAGCAGCCCCTGGCGCATGATGATCTGCTCGATCACGCCGAGTTGCAGCGGCGGATCACGACGCCGGTTTGCCTGGATGAGAGCATTTCGCACCCCCGGCACGCGGTGCAGGCGCTCGCGCAGAAGAGTTGCCGCTATGTGAATATCAAGCCCGGGCGGGTGGGGGGGCTGACCAACGCGGTCAAGATTCATGGCCTGTGCCAGCAGGCGGGGATACCGTGCTGGGTGGGGGGGATGCTCGAGAGCGCGTTGGGGGCGGGGCTGTGCGTGTCGCTGGCGATGCTCGACAACTTCACCTATCCCGCCGACATCTTCCCGAGCGCGCGGTTCTATCACGAGGATCTCGCCGAGCGACCGCTGGAGTTGATCACGTTGCCGGGGGGAATCCCGGGCGTGCAGGCGGGGTCGGCCCCCGAGCCTCATCCCGGCCGGCTGGCCAAGCTGTGCGTGCGATCTGCCGTGCTGAAGTAGTGGAGCGGGAGCGTCGCGTGCCCTGCGGCTGAGTTTCGCTGGTTCAGCGCCGCGCGAACGAGCGCAGGTGCGAGCGTGAACGCGACTCGTTGACGGCATGCCGGGAGTGCAGCATCGACGCCAGGCCGCTCTCTGCTTACGCGACGGGAGCTGGCGTTCCGCCTGATGGGGCCTTACTCGGCGGGGGCGAGTTCGACGGCGACGAGATCGGCGAGGAAGCGGCCTTCGGTGGTAAGGGCCCAGCCGGTGGGGGTCTGATGCAGCAGGCCACGCTGCTCCATGCGGGTGAGCGCGTCCCCGGCGGCCTGTTCGGGGGTCAGGCCGAAGTCGCCGAGGAACTGCCGCGAGTCGATTCCCGCCAGCCGGCGGAGGCCCACCAGCAACGCTTCCTGGGCGCGGGCGAGTGGGGCAAGCTCTTCGCGGAAAGTTCGTCCCGAGAGCCCCTGTTCGAGCCGCTTGAGCCAGGTGACCGTGCTGCGGTGTCCCATCTCGCGGACGCCACCGACATACCGCACGGCACCGGGGCCGAAGGCCAGGCAGGGGTGAGCCGCCCAGTACACGAGGTTGTGGCGGGACTCGCGCCCCGGGCGGGCGAAGTTCGAGAGTTCGTATTGCACGAGACCGGCGGCGGGAAGCCGATCGCAGGCGAGCTGGTACATCTCGCGTTCGAGTTCTTCGGGAGGGGTGAGCAGTTCACCCCGGCTGTGGCGGGCATAAAAGCTGGTCCCGCGTTCGATGGTGAGACCGTAGGTGGAGAGGTGCTGAGGCTCGAGGGCGAGGGCCTGGTCGAGGGTCGCATTCCACGAGGCGAGAGCTTGCCCGGGGACGCCAAAGATGAGATCGAAGGCGACGTTGGGAATGGCGGCACGGGTCGCCGCGACCGCTTCGATGACCTCGGGGACGGTGTGGTCGCGTTCGAGTTGCCGCAGGACCAGCGGGTCAAACGACTGGACCCCCAGTGAAATGCGGTTGACACCGGCGCCAGCGAGCAGGGCGATGCGCTGGGGCGAGAGGAGATCGAGGGGATTGGCTTCGAGGGTCCATTCCCCGCCGGGGACGAGGGGCAACCAGTGCCGGAGGAGCTGCAGCAGCCTGTCGAGGGCGGGGGGCGGGAGGTGGGAGGGGGTGCCGCCGCCGAGGAAGAGGGTCTCGACGGGGTGAGGAGCGGGGAGTTCGGCGAGTTCCCGGGCGAGTGCGGCGAGGTAGCGGTCGACCAGGTCATCGCGGTTGGCGACGAGGGTGAAGTCGCAGTATCCGCAGCGGTGCCGGCAGAAGGGGACATGCACATACGCCGCACGGGGCGAGCGATACGGCGCCAGCCCCGCCGTCGCCACCTCGGTGGGGGACGGCTGGGCAACGGGAGGAGGAGCTGGCGTCACTGCGATGGGGTGTGAGAGAGGAAGCGCGCCCGCAGTGAGCGACGCGGGGGAGAGTGCGTGAACAGGTTTGGCTGGAAAGTCCGCAGAGAGCACGCCGGCCTCAGGCGACGGGTTCGAGTCCCCGTGCCATGGTGGAGAGAGCGACGCGGGATGCGGCGACGCATCGACGGGGACCGCCCGGTGTGGGGAGGTTGGCGGGGGGACCTCCTGCCAGCGACGGGGGCTGTCAGTCGTCGACCTCATTGCGTGAGGCGAAGACGGGTGCGAGCAGGTTGTCGACGGGGGCGAAGTCATCGGTGAGGGTTTCGCCCCGGGCCAGTTCGAGCAGTGCGGTCATCTCGCCTGAATCGAGCATCGGGCCGAGTTCGCAGTTAGCCAGGGTCTGGGTGGCGGGTTGAGATTCATCGCGCTCGCTGGTGGCGAACGGGACGTTGTGCCAGTAGCCCCCGCTGCGGAACAGGTCGTCGCAGTTCAGGCGCTTGAGACTGCAGGCCACGATGAACGTGTCCCGACGGTCGCCCGGATCGGTCGAATTGTCGGTGCTGGTGAAGACATAGACGTAGGGGAACAGCTCGCGGGCGGTCTTGAGATAGCGGCCCAGGAACCGGCCGGTCGGCTCGTTGTTCGAGAGTTGAGCGAGCGCCTTGATCGCCTCCTGCCACTCGGCCCGGCCCGCGAAGAGGGCGAGCAGTTCGTCGCGTTGGCTGGCGGTCATCACGCCACGGTAACCCAGCACGTAGTTGGGGGGCGTCCCGGCGTCGAGTTCGTCCCGGGTGCGTGAGACCAGTTGCAGCTGCAGTTGCGGGAACTTTTCGGCGGGGTACCAGGTGGCCTCGTGGGTCGCGGGGGGGAAGACTCCCTCGGGGGCGGGACCAGGCAGGCGGGTTTGGGGCCACCCAGCTGCGCGGGCCTTGCGGCTGGGGAACTTCACCCGGGGATAGACGTCGATGAGGTTGACCAGGTACATCCCCTCGTGCGGGGTGAGCAGGGCGCGGATCTTTTCACTGAACTCCCGCGTGGTGAGGTGCCACGGCACCGAGAGATCGTTGAAGGCGTCGCCGTAGACGACGTCGTAACGCACCAGGGGCTGGTTTTCCGAGGCGAGCTGGAGGTTCCCCGCGACCCGGTCATCGACGAACTTGCGGGCATCGCCCAGGTGCGGACTGACCCAGGTTTTCCCCTCGGACGGGGGGCCGAATTCGCGGGGGAGGCCCAGTTCCGCCTGGACCGCCTGGAGCACGGCTGGGTCGATTTCGGCGACATCAATGCGGGGCTGATTGGGGAACTCAGCCTCGACCCAGCGGGGGAAGATGAAGCCACCGCCACCGATGAACAGCGTGCTGATTTGCCGGCCAAGACCGTAGAGCTCACGGATCTTTTCGACACTGGGGCGATGCACGCCGGTGGCCAGCACCTCGAAGGCCCGCTCGATGGAGAAGGGCTGCGAGCAGACCAGGCCACCGAGCGCGGGGTCGTAGACGACATCGCCGGTGAGTTCGTCGAGGGCTGCGCGGGCGGGGGGATCGGGATCGAGGGGAATGGTGAGCTTCCCCTCGGTGAACTGGGTGGCGGCCCGCCAGGCGAGGCTTTCGTCCCGCCAGGTCTGGGTGACAGCCTGCCACAGCTGGGGATCGGAGACCCCCTGCAGCAGGTCGATCACCTGGGCGGGAGTCAGCGCCCCTTCGCACGTGAGCAGGCCGGTCGCGGGGGAGTAGCTGGCCTTGTCACCGAGGCTCGCGGCGAAGTCGGGATTGGCGGGGGGGGGATCAAAGACCACCGACCACTTTTGCCGGGCGGTTTCCCTGGCCCGCTCGGTGAGGGCGGCGTAGACCTGTTCGTAGTCGTAGTGGAGGCGGGTGGGGTCGGCTGGGTTGTAGTAGCTGTGAATGAGGTAATCGAGGCGGAGGATCTTGACCGTCTCGCCATCATGCTCGATGGGATAGATGCTGATGGTGTAGTAGTCGCTTTCGTCGTAATACTCGCTGAGCTGGTCGTTCCTCAGGCCCAGCTGGAGGCCGACGTCATGCAGCTTTCGCCCCAGCCCATTGGCCCAGACGCCCCAGCGGTCGAGTTTGCGCTGCCGTTCCCGCAGGGGGAGCAGCCTCTGCACGAACCGCTCCATCTCCTGATTGAGACTGGTGACCCGCTCGGTCGCCTCGGCGACCTTGGGCGCGACCTCTTCGCCCGCGAGCTCCGCCAGCTGGAGCGCGTCGAGTTCGCGTTTTGAGTCATCGCGGACGAGTGTCAGCTCGGCGAGTTCTGTCGTGGCGCGATCGAGTTGCTGGGGGACGCCCCGCAGCGGTCCCACCTGGGCGAAGAGCGAGCGAGTGACCGCTTCGGCCTGGTTTCCCGTGAGCGAAGAGAGCAGCCCCAGCCAGACCGCCAGTTGCAGACCGCCTGCCAGCAGCAGCATCCGCAGCCCGCGCTGGCCACCCGCCATGAGGGCCCCCATCACCAGCAGCACGCTCGCCGTGATCCAGAGAATGTGGTGTGTGCCGAGGTTTCCGATCAGCCAGAACCCGGCCAGGAAGGTCCCCACAATCGAACCCATGGCCCCCCACGCATAGATGTTGCCGACGGTCGCGCCGGTCTTTTGCGAGTGTCGCAGGGCCAGGCTGGCGGTGACTGGCGAGATGGTTCCCAGCGTGATGGCGGGGAGCAGAAACACCACTCCCACCAGCACCATCACCCAGTATTGCCAGGGGAGGTTGCTGGGTTGCGACCGGCTGAGTTCAGAGGCGATGGGGTTGAGCACGAGGATTGCCAGGGTGGCGAGGCCGGCGACAAGGAACTGCCAGCCGAGGGCCCTGCGGGGCTCGACCCGGTCGGCCAGTTTGCCACCCAGGTAGTTGCCAATGGAGATGCCGGCGAGCACGACCCCGATGACCGACGTCCACGTGTAGAGCGAGCTGCCGAGGTAAGAGGCGATGAGCCGGGAGGCGCACAGCTCGACCACCATGATGCAGACGCTCGAGACGAAGACCACGAGGTTGCAGGCGAGGAGCACCCAGAAGCTGCCGCGGCGGGCCTTGAGGCGGGCGGCTTCGGCCTGGACCTCGGAGACGGGGCGGGGGACGTCGGAGAGCATCTGCTTCAGCTCGGCGTCGGTGAACTGATCGGGGAGCCGGGCCCGCCCTTCGCTCGAGATGTTGTAGGCTTCGATGGGGCCGGAAGAGCCGGCGGGGGGAGGGGACTGGGGATCGGACACGTCGGCGACTCGCGGAGGGCGGGACTCGGGCGAAGGCGGAAGCCAGTGAGACCGGCGGAAACCACGGTGAGTTATACCGCCCGGGCGGTTGCCCTGCCATTTTCCCCCGGGGGGGTTCGTCGAGGGGGGACTGGCCAGGGCGACGATGGTTCCCTGGGGGTGAGCCGGTTATTCTCGACCCGGTTCGATCCGAACGCGTCTTGTGGCGTTCCCCCCGTCTCTTGCGAGAGTCCCTTTGAAGCCTCACCCCGCTCCCGATCGCACGCGTTCGTTGTCAGAGACTCCGCCTCCCCGTGATGGCTGGGAATTGGCCCTCACGGGAGATCTGACCGAGAAGCAGGCCGACCTGCTCGAGAGCCTGCTCGAGATTCCCAGTGGCGGGCGGGGGACCCTGTTTTTCGATTCCCCCGGGGGGAGCGCCTATGTGGGCATTTCGTTGGCCAGCCTGATCCTGCTGCGCGGCTTGAAGGCGACGGGGGTGGTGCTGGGGGAATGCAGTTCGGCGGCCCTGCTCCCCTTCGCCGCCTGTTGCGAACGCTACGTGCTCCCCTGCTCGACGCTCTATTTCCACCCGGTCCGCTGGTCGAGCGAGGAGGATATCCAGTTGGAACAGGCCGCCGAGTGGACCCGGCACTTCGGCGTGATGGAGGACGAAATGGACATCTTGCTGTCGAAACTGCTGCAGCGTCCGTTCGAGGAAGTGCGGGGCTGGACCCGTCCCGGGCGATTCTTCAGCGGGACGGAAATCGCCCAGATGGGACTGGCCCGCCTGCTGGAGCTGCCCGGGCCCGACCTCGCCACTCAACTCCGCACGGCCAGGCAAGCAGCCACACCGGGCTGTGAGGTCGCCGCCCCCACCCAACCTGCGGCGACGTTGATCGCCCATCAGTAAAACGCTGCTGCCCCGCGCGGTTCGCCTCACCGCGACATCGCGATTCCCGGTTCGTCTCCTCAACTCCATCAGCCCGTCATGCCTGCTTCGTCCAAGGCTGCTGCCGCTGCTCCGGTCACGCCGGGCACCACTGACCTCACAGGGACCCGGGGGGAGCGCGAGTTCCTGGCCCGGGGCCGGTTTCTCTCGCTGGTGCGTGAGGGGAGATGGGAATACGCCACCCGCACGGAGGGGCTGGGGGCGGTTGTGATTGTGCCTGTCACCCCGGCGGGGGAGCTGGTGCTGGTGGAACAGTATCGCATCCCGGTTGCGAGCCCGGTGCTCGAATTGCCGGCGGGGTTGGTCGGCGACACCCCCGGCGAACCCACGGACACCTGGGAAGTGCCGGCCCGGCGCGAACTGCTGGAGGAGACCGGCTTCGCCGCCCGGCAGTGCAAGCGGCTGGTTGAGGGGCCAGTCTCGGCGGGGTTTGGCGACGAGCGGGTCGAGTTCTGGCTGGCCACGGGGCTGACCCGCGTGCTCGCGGGCGGGGGAGTCGAGCACGAGCAGATCCGCGTGCACGTGGTGGCACTCGACAAGCTGCCCGCCTGGCTCGAGCGTCAGCGACGGCGCGGCACCCTGGTCGACCTGCGGGTCTACGCGGGGATATGGTTTGCCGAGCGGTGGCTGCGGTCGCGCAAAAGACCTGCAGCGAAACCGCGCCCGCCGCGCGCCGCGACCCGGAAGCCGCGGCGAGTGAGTGCGAAGCAAGATCGCCGGGCGGGGGCGGGGCGTGCCGCTCCGGGGGCGGGGCGAAAGGCAAAACCGCGTCGTCCGCGGGGATGAGCGCGGGGGCGGTGGCTGTGCCGGTGGCTGTGCCGGTGGCTGTGCCGGTGACTGTGCCGGTGACTTCAGCCAAACTGCAGTTGCAGCAGGCGATCGCGCACGTCGGTCATGGCGAAGGCGTCGGCTTCGATGGCGCGGGAACTGGAGATCAGGACGGG
>CAIUHT010001360.1 GCA_903898975.1 uncultured Planctomycetaceae bacterium | reverse complement strand
TGGTCGCCGTGGCGGGCACGGTGGTGGCCCTGGGGCTGTCGATCTGGCAGTTCGGCTGGTTCAACGACACGGCCGATGTGTCGCGTCCCCTGTTCACGCAGCTGCTGACCTACGACCCGTTCACGGTCTTTTTCCGCATCTTTCTGCTGTTGTTCCTGCTGTTCGTGATCTGGCTGACGCTGCTGACGGGGATCCCCGACGCGGAGGATGCCCCCGACTTCTACACCCTCCTGCTGGGTTCGACGTTGGGCATGCTGCTGATGGTGTCGGCGAACAATCTCCTGATGATGTTCCTCGCGATCGAGATGACCAGCGTCCCCAGCTACGCGATGGCAGGCTTCCTGAAGGGGCGGAAGACCAGCAGCGAGGCGGCGCTTAAATACGTGATCTACGGTGCCGGGGCCGCCGGGGTGATGCTCTACGGGCTGAGCCTGTTGGCGGGCATCCTGGGGACGGCTCAGCTGCCCGAGATGGCGGTCGGCCTGTCGCAGGTGGTGAGCGGCGGAGCCAGCTTCAGTCAGCCGGAGTTCCGGACACTGGTGCTGGGGCTGTTGATGGTGTTGGTCGGAATTGCCTTCAAGCTGTCACTCTTCCCCTTCCATTTCTGGTGCCCCGACGTGTTCGAGGGGGCGGCCGCCGAGGTGGCGGGCTTTCTCTCGGTCGCGAGCAAGGGGGCGGCGTTCGCCCTGCTGATCCGCTTCCTGCTGGCATTCTCCGGGGGAGCGCAGGCCCCCTTGGCCGCCAGTCATCCACTCTACATGCACCTGGGGCTGGCCTTGTCGCTGGTCGCCGTGGTGACCACCACCTTCGGCAACCTGGCGGCGTACGCCCAGACGAACATCAAGCGACTGCTGGCGTACTCGACGATTGCCCACGCGGGCTACATGCTGATGGCGGTCGGCGCGATGATGGTGCTGCTGAACGGCCCGTCGGGGGCGATGTATTCAGGAAACACGCGAATCGAGGCGGCGGCCGACGCCATCCAGGGGTTGCTGTACTACCTCGTGGTGTATTTCTTCATGAACCTCGGGGTGTTCGCGATTGTGGCGTTTGTACGGAACGCGTCGTTCGGGCCGCAGCGGACAGGTGAGGATCTCGCCGACTACCGGGGTCTGGCCAAGCAGTCGCCCCTGTTGGCGGTCTGCCTGCTGATCTGCGTGTTCAGCCTGATCGGGCTGCCCCCGTTCGGGGGGTTCTGGGGCAAGTTCATGGTGTTCTACTCGGTGCTGGCGGCGGCCAAGGCGCACTGGGTGATGTGGCTGGTGCTGGTGGCTGGCCTGTTCAACACCGCCTTCAGCCTGTACTACTACCTCAAGGTGCTGAAGTTGGCGTTCATCGAAGAACGGCCCACTGAAGCCCGGGATGTGGAACTGGCGCCTTCGCTCGACGTCAGTTGTTATGCCCTGGCCGTGACGATTCCCGTGGTGCTGCTGGGCGTGGTGGTTGATCCCCTCAGCCGGGTCGCCCGCGAGGTCGCCAGCTGGTTGCTGCAGGCCTGAGTGACAGGCTCCCGGGAGTTGTGCGAGACCATTCTCCGCTCGGAAACAAGGACCCCACACGGTGAGTGCCGCTGAGACCCTGAATACAGCCCTGATTGGCCTGCACCGCAGCCTGTTGCAGTATGCCGGAGAGTGCTGGCCGTGGGCCGCCGCAGGAGACGCTGCGACCGAGAAACGGGTGCGCGAACTGGCCGCCCGCGAACGCCACCTGGTCGGCCAGCTGTTCACGTTGCTGAATGACCGCGGCGAAGCGGTTGACCTTGGAACGTATCCCGACAACTCGGCCCTGCACTATGTGTCGCTCCCCTTCCTGCTCGAGCGGATGCAGGGCGAGACCGAACGCTTCGCCGACCAGTTGAAGGCCCTGGCGCCGACCGTGGCTGGCGATGAGGAAGGGTGGGCACTCTTCGGCCAGGTGCAGACCACCGTCGCCGAGAACCTGGCGGCCATCAAGGACCTGCGGACCAAGGCCCAGTCGCCGGTGGCGGTGGCGTAAGGCGGCCCGGGGCCTCCAGTGGAAGCCCGGCCAGGCAGCGTTGGCGACTTGTCATCGCCACCCCTCTGCACAGAGTGTCCCGGCAGCGGTCCCTGAAGCGCGTTGGAGCTTTGTGCCCGCCGGAGAGGGCGTACGGTCCGGCCGCTGGCCTGCTTGGCGGTCCGAGACCCGCCCGTGGTTGGGCGATGACGCGTGGATGAGAGTCCCCCCTGGTTCGGACCTTGAGGCGACGGGACCGAAGTGGGGAGCGGTGCTGGTTGCCAGTTCTCTCGACCCGAAGGTTGCCATGCGGCTGATCGACACGCACGCTCATCTCGATGAGGAATCTTTCGATGGAGATCTGACCGAAGTCCTCGGTCGGGCCCGCGCGGCCGGCGTCGAGGCGGTCCTCTCGCTGGGCACCACGTTCGAATCGAGCCGGCGGATGGTTGAGTTGGCCCATCGGCACCCCGATCTGTATGCGGCGGTGGGGGTCCACCCGAATTACACCGCCCCGGCGACGGAGGGGGACTGGCAGGGGGTTTGTGAGCTGGCGCGGGATGCGCGGGTGCTGGCGATTGGCGAGACGGGACTCGACCTGTATTGGAAGACCGTTCCGCTGCCCCATCAGATCGACTGGTTTCGCAGGCACCTCGAGCTGTCGCGCCAGACGGGAAAACCGGTTTCCATTCATTGCCGGGAGGCCGAGAGCGAGGTGGTGGCCGAGCTGCGTCACGCCGCCGCGGACGGGCCTTTGCGGGGGGTCATGCACTCGTTCGCGGGGAGTTGGGAGACCGCCGAGGCGTGCCTGGCACTGGGGCTCTACGTGTCGTTTTCCGGAATTGCGACCTACAAGAAGTCGGAGGCGTTGCGGGAGCTGATCCGGAAGATCCCGCGCGATCGAATGCTGGTGGAGACCGATTCGCCTTACCTGTCGCCACAGCCAGTGCGGGGTAAACGGAATGAGCCGGCCCATGTGCGGATGACCGCGGAAGTTTTGGCCCGAGAGCTGGGATGTTCCCTGGAGGAACTGGGGGAGCTGACCACCGAGAACGCCCGCCGGCTGTTTGGGATGGTGGATCGGGCGTGAGGAGCCTTTGGGATCGGCTGCGGCATGCGTTTGCAATCGCCCCCCCAGGGGCCTTTCAGCCCACCCCGTCCCAGCGGGAGGTGATTGAGAGGCTGGTGGAACTGGCGCGCGAGCGGGGGTTGCGAGCCCCGGCAGTGCTGTTTCTCGACTCGGTGACGCCACTGCATGGGGTCGCCGCGCAGGTGCTGCAGTTCTTTCAGCCCCTGGGGGACCTGCTGGGGGTCGATCGCGGGTGGCAGGAATTGGTCGCTGTGCTGGAGCAGCCCGGTGGCTGTGAGTACGTGCTGCAGCGACTGGAGGGGGGCGAGGTGCCTGGGGCGCCGTCAGAGGCAGCTCTGCGGGGTCAGGCCAGCGATCAATCGGTGCCGCAGGTTAATGGCGCGGAACCTCTGGGAGAAGCCGCAGGTCAGGCTGCCGGAGTTTCGCAAGAGCCCCCATGATCGGTGACCGAGGGACGCGTTGGCACGGGACAAGCAGGCAATGGGCAGAGTGCAATGGGCCGGGTGCCGGATGCCGGGTGCCACTGGTTTGGGGCCACTCATCGCGTTGTGAGGGCAGGGCGGGCTGGAGTGTGATCGCGGTTGGGGACCGGACGTATAGAGGCCGTGCCGAATGTCTCGGCGGAACTGGCGAGTGGCAATCGCGATGCGGGGTGCGGGAGTTTGCCGGCGGGGCTCTGCGCGGAGAGACAGGAGAGGGGGCGGGCGGGGATACAAGGCAAAGCGCCTATGCGATACAGTGGCGGCTGCCGCGGCCAGGCGGAGGGGGGCGCGGCGACGAGAGGAGTGCGGCGGACAGTTCCCGGGTCGAGGCGACATGCCGGGAGCGGAACGGAAAATCGCCAGCTGGTTTGGGTGGCGGTGAGGTGGGCTGCTGTGAGGTGGGAGTTGTCCCGAGTGGCCCCCGAGGCAGTGATCACTGGATCTGGAGAACGCGGCAAATGAGGAAGAGCATCGTCAAAGCCAAGCTGGCGCGGAAGGAACCCTGTCTGGGGGTGGCTCTGCACTTCATCGACCCGACCGTCTACGAGATGGCGAGCCTGGTGGGCTTCGACTACATCTGGATGGACCTGGAGCATCACGCGACGGGGGTGGAGACCGCCTGGAACCTGATGCGGGCGGCGCGGGTGGGAAAGGCCGACATCATGGCCCGGCCCGCCAAGGGAGAGTTCATGCGGATGGGGCGGCTGCTGGAAGCCGGGGCCCACGGAATTCTCTATCCGCGCTGCGACAATGCGGATGAGGCGCGGGAAGTGGTGCGGTGGAGCAAGTTCGCTCCGCAGGGGACGCGTGGCTTCGATGGGGGCAACCCCGACATGCCTTACTGCCGGGGGGATTTCCACGAGTACATTCGGGAAGCGAACGACCAGACCTGGATCGTGATTCAGATCGAGGATCCGAAGGCCCTGGAGCACGTGGATGAGATCGCGGCGGTGGAAGGGGTCGATGTGATCATGCTGGGTCCGGCCGACTTTTCGATTCTGTCGGGCATTCCCGGGCAGTTTCAGCATCCGCTGATTGACCAGGCATTGCAGAAGATCAAGGCGGCGGCGGACCGGCACGGGAAGGCGTGGGGCACGACGGCGGCCACCCCCGCGCGGGTTCGTGAACTGATTGAGCGCGGAGCGCTGTGGACGACCTGCGGTTGCGACCTGGTCTGGGTCAAGCAGGGAATGGAGCAGGCCCGGCGCGAGATGGAGGCGTTGGGGGTTCGGCTCCCCTCGGCGTGAAGCCGCGGGCGGTATGGCGCCCCCACTGGGCCGGAAAACAGCCCCGAGGGGGTGGGGTCTGACAGCGGCCTCGGGGGATAACACGAGAAAAATTCGAGTGTCCCCTGCGAATCGGAACGGGATTGCAGTACACTGAACCCAGTCAGTTCGACCGGGGGCCTGGGGCTGGATGTGACAGTCGGGGAAGCCACCGGAACCGTCCCGCAACAGATTTCTACGGCATGACTCGCAGCATACCAAGGTTTTGGTCCCGAGGCTGCCTCTTGGTCGGCGCTTGGCTGGTTGTCGCTGGCACTTGCTGGGGGGGGCAACTGCGCTGGAGTGGAATGGCCAGTTATTACTATGCCGAGGGGAACAGTTACGACACGGCCCCGACGTTGGGTACGCCACTGTTCACGCTGACCCCACCGTCCAGCACCACGCGGACGTTTCCGTTGTACCCGGGACTGTCGTTCCGCCTCGAGATGTCGAGGATTGCCAGCCAGAATGTGCGGTTGCGTGCGGGAGTGCTGCCTTCGGCTGACGCGCGGGTCATTGCCCCTGCGGGGGCGGTGGCCGGAGAAGTCCAGTCGCGCAAGCGGGTCGTGATTGAAGCCGCGTATCAGATCACGCAGTTGGGGTCCCCAACCAGCATGCTGGCGGATCTGAGTTCGGGGGTGGGGGCCACGGGGGTGGCGATCCAAACCGCGAACCAGATCGATGAAGCCCAGTCTGAGGCGAGAATCACCCTGTCGGAAACCACGACCGTGCAGGGGGTCACCCTGCTGTCCGATGTGATGAGCCGCTCGTACCTGAATGTCGAGGGAGTCGCCCAGCCGGTCCCCGATCCCGAGGACTTCACCCCCCAGACCCTCATCGATCGCCACAATGGCATTTACAAGCTGCGGATCGAAGTCGATCTGCGAGCGCGGGCGTTCGGCAATTCGGCGGAGGAGCGGGCGTCGGCCACCTGGAACCAGTTGTTCGATCTCAACCTGAGCCTGTTCGATTTCTCAGGGACCGTTCCCGAGCCATCGACCGGAGCGTTGGCACTCGCGGGAGTGGCCGCCGCAGGACTGGGGCTGCTCAGGCGTCGACGGCTGGATCAACCGCAGGGTTGATCCAGGATTTGACGTCGCGGGG
>CAIUHT010001359.1 GCA_903898975.1 uncultured Planctomycetaceae bacterium | reverse complement strand
GAACTCGATCTCGCGGGTGATCTCTTCGAGTGCCGAGAGAACCGAGGTCTCTTCCGAGTTGTCGATCGCGAAGGCCCAGATCGAGAGGGCCAGCACCACGGCACCGTGCAGGCCCAGGCTGATCGCCCAACCGGGGACGTCCTTCAGCGAGAAGGTTCGCGCGATTCCAGCGGTGGCCGGTTCGGGGGCGTTGGCGGCTGGTTCAGCCGCTGCGACCGCCCGTGCGAGAGACCCCTTGCTCAACGTGGCACTCATGGTCTGGCCTCAAAAAAGTCGGCCTCGCGGCCGCTGCAAATGGGGACGGGCTCAGCAACTTCCGAATCGCCGGAGAGTGTCGGCGAACAGTCGGAAAGCAACGCCGTCGCTTCCCCGATCCCGACACGTCCCTCGTTCCCCGAAATTCTACAGGCAGACAGCATGGCAGGGAACTGAGCCCCACCTTCAGGATCACCCCGACTGACGCAAATTGCGGCAGTGTTGCAGAATGAGACGGTGCGTGACGCTCCAGTGCCCCCCGGGGAGGGGCAGACTGACTACCTGTGGCGTCTGATTGGCAGATGGCATGCCAAGAGGGGGAAAAGCGATTTGGAGGGGCGAGTTGCGGTCAGCGGTCATTTGCTGCCAGCAGGGGGTTCGTCGGGTTTTGGCCCGGAGGCGACCAGACGGCGAGCGCGTGGTCAACTCGACAAAGAGTTGGCCGGCAGTGGACGCGGCCACGACAGCGGGGCGGTCACTGCGCTCCGGGTCGGGTCAACAGCACTCGGGCGGCTCGCTTGGGTGGAATGAGGCCCGCCCCAGCCTTTGCCACCTCACCGCATCGACTGCCGAGAGTGGTAGCGTCGGCAGGTGTTACCACGAAACATCGCCGCCTCTGCGTTTCGCCACAGATCGCCCGTCGGCGTCGCTGGCAGCGGACTGCGAAATAGGGCGAAGCATGGCGAAGCCGGGTCAGGCCACTTGGGTGCGCCCGCTTGAAAACCGTGGTCGGCTTACCCGCCCCAGACGCGCTGCCAGAAGGTCGGCAGCTTGGATGAACGCGGCTCTTTACGCGGCGCTGGTCGCTGCGGGGCCTGAATGGATCCCGCTGGCCGTTGGTCCGTCTGACCCGCCGCGGGGCTGACACTCGTCCCGTGGCGAGTGGCTGTCCCACCGGCGGCCGACGACCCCGCGGTCACGCGCGAGCCTGGTTCTGCCCGACCTGTTTCCAGCCGGCCTGTTTCTACCCGGCCTGTTCCCGCCCGCTGCTCGCCCCCCACGGGGGTGACCCGTTCGGGTTGTTGCAGTCGATTCTGACCGACCGGCAGACCCCGCCCCAGTTTCCTCGGCAGGGGTTTGGCCGCCGCCGCCAGGGCGTTGTCTTCCTCTGCCGCGCCTCTTACGGGGGGCAGGGGAATGCCTGTCGCCGAACCGCGCGCCCGAGAACTCAACGGGAGCCCCGGCAGCTCCGGAAGTTCGGGCAGGCCCGGAACATCTCCCGGCAATTGATCTCCCGGCTCACGGGGCAGCATGCCAGGATCGATTCCCTCGCCACCCTCCCCGGGATCGCGGTCGTACCGCAACTCGGGGAGCGGGTCTTCGCCAAAGACACTCCGGGGTTTCTCCAGCTCGAACGATTCGTCGGCGGGGCGATCGGCCGAGGGATACCGCGCACCAGGATAATCGGGCCGCAGCGACAGGGGATAGCAGCGGTCGCTCCCGAGCCGTCCCGACCAGCCCGTCGAGGCGAACTGCTCTTCGTAGAAGTAGACGCCGTGCGTTTCGAGGATGGTACCGGTCTGGCGTTCGAGCGCGGCGAGCTGCGTGTTGTACTGCGTCAGCGCATTGGCCTCGCTGCTGATGGTGTTGCCCCAGTCCGTGATTGCCTGCAGCACGTTCAGGTAGATGGTCCGCCCGTTTTCGAACAGGGCCATCTGGTACTGCAGGTTCTGCCGCGCCGCCTTGCGGGCCTCGGTGAACGCCTGGAACTGCTCGTAGGTCTGATCGATCAGCCGGGTGGTGGTGGCCAGTTGATGCACCGCCGCGTGCCGGCCCTGGTCAAGGTTCGCCCGGTCGCGGGCCAGCGACAGTTCCACCTGCCTCTGGGCGGCCCGACTTTGCCGGAGCCCCAACGGCACCTGCACGTTGACCCCCAGGCTCCAGTCCTGGAAGGCACCGGGCGAGGTGTCGAGAACGCTGCCATCGGTCTGCTGCCCGTAGAGCCCTTTCCAGCGGTAGAGGCCGAAGGCATCGACCCGGGGGCGGGCGAAGTTTTCGGCCTGGATAAGCGACTGCTGGTCGGACTGCAGTGCGAGGCGGAGGTCGATCAGGTCGGGGCGGTACTCGGCCGCGAGATCGCAGAGGGCATTCCAGTCGGACAGATAGCGGTCGCGGCGGGGATCGGTGACGGGCACAAGTTCGGCTCCATCGGAGGGAGGGAGCCCGAGCAGGTTGCGGAGTGCCGCTTCGCGCTGGATGAGGTTGGCCTCGGCGGTCACCAGGGTGGCGCGGAAGTTGGCGAGAGCCGAGCGGGCCTGGGCAACCTGGGCGATGTCGTTGATGTTTCCGCGGAAGCGTGCTTCCCCGACGCGGAGCGCCTCTTCGGCCTGTTCCACCTGCCGACGGCGGACCCAGACATCGACCCGCGCCACGACCAGCGCCCAGTAGCCCTCGGCGACACCGCGGACCTGTTCCTGCACGGCGTCTTTGAGCTGGTAAAAGCTGCGCTCGGTCCCGATGCGGGCGATGACGATGGGGGCGAGGTTGACCGCGGAGCCGGCGCCTCGGAGCAGGGGCTGGCTGTAACCCAGCTCGGTGGCGGGGTTCCCCTGGTGGTTGAGCGGGGTGAGCTGATTGCGAACGTAGAACGGATTGTTGCTGAAGCCGAGCGAGGTGGTGCCGCCGAGGGCGTTGGTCTTGTCGATCG
>CAIUHT010001358.1 GCA_903898975.1 uncultured Planctomycetaceae bacterium | reverse complement strand
GCAACCGCCACATCTCGGCACTGCCCAGGTACAGCACCCGGCCGGCGCCGTAGAACTGCGAGGCGAGCAGCACCGGGTTCTCGGCGGCACGGGGGTCGGCGACCCGGGCGAAGACCGTCGCCGCCGCCTTCGGACTGCCCGCCGGGAAACAGCGGAAAATGCCGGGGAACTCTTTCCAGGCGGTCGCCGACGAAATCGCGTTGTCGGTGATCTGCAGAAATGCCGACTCCAGCCCCTCGCGGGTGAATTCCACCGGCCAGGCCTGGGCGTAATCTTCGTCTTCCGACAGGCGGGCCGCGTCGAGCACGACCGGGTAGAGCTCGAGCAGCTTGCCAAACATTTCGCGACTGTCGGCGGCGAGGGTGGCCAGCCGGGGGGTATTGACCTCGCCCGCCACCAGCACCAGCCCCCCGGCTTGGGCGTACGACCACTCGGCGAGATGCTGGAGCGGTTGACCGTCGTCCCCGGCGAGTTTCCGCCAGTCGGGATCGAAGGCGACAATCACGTCGTACTCGAACAGTTCCTCGCGGGTCTTGGGGAACTCGAACAGCAGGTTCGCCGACTCTTGGGCAATGCCAACCACCCCGGTCTGCAACAGCACGTCGGTGGTGAGCGACTTGTCGCGATGCAGCAGGTTGCGGACGAACTGGTAGTCGCGCATGGGGCCCCCCGCCAGCAGCAGCACCCGGCTCTTGCGATCGACCACCTCGACCGAGACTTCGTCTTGAATGGGGTCGCTGCCCAGGTCGGCGAGCGGATTGAGCGGGCGGACGCGCACGCGAAACTGCCGGCGCCCCGATTCACTGGGGGTGTAGTTGAAACTGACCGAGACTGGTCCGCCATTGTCGGGGAGCAGCTCTTCCCGCTCCTGCACCAGGACCGGTTCCCCCTCGTCGCGTTCGAGCTTGCTGAACAGCTCGACCTTCATGGGCTGGCGGGGCAGGTCTTGACCGGTGACCAGGGCGGTCAGGGCGAAACCATCGTTGATGTGCACGTGCGTGGGAGCCTGCAGTTCGGCCAACTGCAGCGTGACCGGCCGACGGGAACTGCCAACGCCCACGGGAATGACCCGCGTGCGGGCATTGACCGCCAGGTCGGAGACGGTGCCGGGATCGACCCCGGCGTTGTTCTGGCCGTCAGAGATGACAACGACGCCCGACAGGGTCTCGCCCGACTGCTCGCGGATGGCCTGCAGCAGCGCCTCGCCCAGGCGCGACTCGGCCCCCTTGGGGCGGAGCAGTTCTTCCCAGTTGAGAGGAGCGGCGGGAGGCTGGGCGGGGTCGGTGGGAGCAGCCGCGGGGGCATTGGGACGGACGCGGGGGAGCACAACGGGGCGTTCGACCTGGGAGTCGAACGTCCAGACCGAGACTTCGTGCTGTTGCCGCAGGGTGTCGAGCAGCGGGCCCTGGGCGAGGACCTGGCGGACCTGTTCAGCGCGGGTGGGGCCTCCGGGGGTGGCGGGTCCCTCGCTGTTCGCACTGTCGGCTCGACCCATCGAAACGGAGGTGTCAACCAGCAGCAGCACGCGGGAATTCTCGGTGAACTCTTCCGACCGGCGGGTCTGGGGCGAGAGGGCCACCCACAGCAGTCCGAGGATCGAGAGGGCCCGCAGGCTGTAGAGCCAGGCGCGCCAGCCCCACGGCAGGTCGCGGGTGTCGCGACGATAGAGCCAGCCCGTCAGCAGGGAGAGCAGCAGCACTCCCCCGGCGAGAATCAGGAACCATGGGGAATCGGTCTGCCGGCCAAACTCGAAGGTTGACCAGAATTCCCGCCACCCGGGCCAGCCCGGGAACCAATCCGCCAGCCAGCGGGCCGTCATGCGTGTGCCCCTGCACCCGAGGTGTGATAACCAAGCCGCAGCGCCAACGCCTGCTCGCACGCCAGGAACAGCAGCAGCGCGAGCAGCACGTACTCATGCAGGTCGCTGCTGGCCTGCTCGCCCCGCGTCCAAGACTGATCGCCCGGCTCGTGGACCGCGATCTTCCCCTCGCTGCCGGCGATCCGCCGCAGCGTTTCGGGGGGAGCCAGCTGCAGGCGGCTCTCGCCTGCCGGGACATTGACCGAGATCCGCCGCGTTTCGTCGCTGCCATCCTGCCTGCGGAGCGTCACCCCGTACAGTCCCGGGGCGCCTGTCTCGGCCCAGAGTCCCTCGTAGCGCACCCCCCCGGCAGAGGTCGCCGAGGTCTCGCCCGGGTTCCCCCCGGCCAGGGTCAGCGTGACCGGGACCCGCGTTCCCTCGGGGGCGGTGACTTCGACCTGCGGGGAGTAGGTCCCCGCGTCGAGTGACAGGGGGATGGGCTCGCCCACGACCTTCAGTTCCATCGCCTGCCGCTGGCGGGCAATGTAGCGGGCCGACTCGAGTTGCAGCGGCACATAGGCCCCCGGTTCCTGCGGCCAGTTGGTCCAGTCGAACCCGACGGTGGTGAGGCAGGTCAGCACCTGCCCGTCGCCGAAGCGATGCTCAAGAAACAGGGGAGCCCGGTTCCGCAGTCGGCCGATCACCGTCACCCCCTGCGGGAGCCCGGCCCCCTGCGGCACGGTGAAGTACCGACTGACATAGAGCCTGTTCAAGAAGTCGGTCGTGCGGTCTTCTCCGCGGAAGCCCTCGAACATGGGGTGATCTTCCAGTTCGATGTCGGCCTGTTCTTCCGATTCTTCGCGGGCCAGCACGGCGGGAATGCCGAGCTTGACGGGAAACAGCCCCCGCCCGTCGAGGAACAGCTTGTCGTTGTAAAACGCCGATCGCACCTGGTCGCCCAGGTACCAGCAGAGCCCACCCCCCCGGGCGACGAACTGCTCGAGCGCCTTGACCGAGTCGGCGGGGAGTTCGGCGACGTTGAGCAGGAAGATGCTTTGGAACTTTTCCAGCGGGTGGCGACGGAGGTAGTCGAGCGTCTCGATGGTCGGGGCGAAGCCGGTGAGCCCGGGGGCGGGGGCGAGGGCATCCGCCAGGTAGAACGCCTCGCTGGCGGTGGGGTTGCCGTCGATCAGGAGAATCGAGTTGACCTCGGGGATGTCGAGGGCGAGATAGCGGTGGTTGTCCTGCTCGAGGGCGTCGGCGGGGAGCGAGACCTGCACGTCGTGGAGGCCCGTCCGATCGAAGCGGACGTCGAACTGGCGGGTCACTTCCTGGCCCGGTTCAATCGCCTCGATCGCCTCTGAGAAGGGGACGCGTTTGCCATCGACCAGCACCGCCAGGCGGACATCGCGGGCCGCCTGTTCGCCATGATTGCGAACGGTCGCCGTCAGTCGCAGGGGGACATTCGCCGCCGCCACGTCGATGGCTCCGGTGAGCGCCGTCAGGCCAAGATTGCCATGCCATTCGGGGACGGTCTTCACCAGGTTGACCGACACGCCATCGTCAGCGAGCCCCTGCAGCAGGGTGCCCAGGGCGGCGTCGTCCTCCCAGTCGGCCTTGCGGTAGTCTGAGACCACATGCAGGTTGCGGGAGGTGCCGGGTTGTTCGGTCAGTTGAGTGCGGACTGCCGAAAGCCCTGCGGCGAGATCGAGCCCGCGATTGGAGCACTGCAGGTTCTTGAGTTCGGTTTCGAGCCGGGAGACAAGGTCGGAATTGATTGTCTCGCGGTTGAGCAGTGGCTGGTTGGGGTTCGAGAGGAGGGCGACGGTGAGGGTCTGGGTGTCGGGCTGGCGTTCGCCCTCGGCGGCGAGGCGGCGGATCACATCTTTGCCAGCGTCGAAGGCGGTCTGTTCGGCCCAGCGGTCGCGCATCGAGCCACTGTCATCGAGCAGCACGTAGTGCTGGGTCTTTTCGCCCCGCAGGAAGGCCCATTGGCGGGGGTCGAGGATGGGGCGGGCGACCAGGGCGACAATTCCGGCGATGAGCAGCACCCGCAGGGCGAGCAGCAGGAGCTGTTCGAGCAAGACCCGCCGGCGGTTTTTCTGCTGGCTGGCGAGCAGAAACTCCATCGCTGCAAAGCGGACCTTCTTGAACCGCAGGCGGTTGATGAGGTGGATCAGGATGGGAATGCCCACCAGTGCCAGCCCGGGCAGCACGTAAGCGGGGTTCAGGAAGAGATTCTGCAGCCAGGGCATGGAGGCGGGTCGCGGGAAGAACTCGGAGGCTGACGGGAGAGCGGGATCGCCGGGGTGGGCTGGGTCAGGATCAACAACGCGGCGGGAGTTGAGGCCGCAGCGAACGACGACGGGGAGAATTCAACAGCAGATGGTGGTTAGCGACGGGTCCCCGAGCGTTGCCCCAGCCGATGATGGACGAAGTGGGCGATCACGGCATCGAATTTTTCACTGGTGCGGATGGTCTGGTAGTCGATCTGGCCCCCGGCGCAGCGGCGGCGGATTTCATCGACGAAGGCGCGGACCGCCTCGAGATACCCATCGCGGAGCGAGCGGGGGTCGCAAGTCAGTTCGCCAGCCGCTTCCAGCCCTTCGAATTTGGTGGTCCCGTTGTATTCGAAATCGAGTTCCTGGTCGTCCAGCACGTGCAGCACGGCGACCTCGTGCCCGCGGTTCCGCAGCAGTTGCAGCCCCTTGAAGAGCCCTTCCCGGGGGGCCAGCAGGTCTGAGACCAGCACCACGAGGCCGCGTTGGGTCATCTGGTCGGCGGTCTTGGCCAGCACCGAGTACAGGTCGGTCTTCTGGCCCGGGCGGTCGGCGTGGAGGGCGGCCAGCAGGTCGTTGATGTGACTACGCTTGCTGCGGAGGGGGACGATGCCCCGCACCGACTCGGCGAACGAGACCAGCCCGACCGAATCCTGCTGCCGGAGCAGCAGGTACGCCAGGCAGCCCGCCAGTCCACTGGCGTAGTCGTACTTGGTGCCGTGGGAGCCCGAGCCGAACTGCATCGATTCAGAGATATCGACCAGCAGCGTGCACCGCAGGTTGGTCTCTTCTTCGTACTGCTTGATGTAGTATTTGTCGGTCTTCGACCAGGCCTTCCAGTCGATGCGTCGCGGGTCGTCCCCGGCGACGTATTCGCGGTGCTGCACGAACTCGATCGACTGCCCGAAGTACGGGCTCTTGTGGAGGCCCGTCAGGAAGCCTTCGACCACGGTCCGGGCCTGCAGTTCCAGCCGCGAAATGCGGGCGACCGCCTCAGGCGGCAAAGATCTGCTGGAATCTCGGGTCACTGGTCAGCTCGCCTTCCTTCGAGGGGGTCTCGCGCACCAACTGCTCGATGACGGTGTCGGTGGTTATGCCTTCGCTTTCGGCGGCGAAGTTGGTGACGATGCGGTGCCGCAGCACGGGAGCGGCGAGGGCCTGGATGTCGCCGGTGGTGACATGGGTGCGGCCATAGAGGAGGGCGCGGGCCTTGCCTCCGAGGAGCAGGTACTGGACGGCGCGGGGACCGGCCCCCCAGCTGAGCGAGCGGGAGACGAACTCGGGGACCCCCGCCTCGCCGACGCGGGTCTGGCGGACCAGCGCGAGGGCGTACTCGATGACATGGTCACCCGCCGGGACCTGGCGGACGAGGTTTTGCAGTTCCAGCACCTCGGCGGCCCCGAGGACCTGGCGGATTTCGTCTTTCATCACCGTCGTGGTGCGACGGGCGATTTCGAACTCTTCCTTGAAGCTGGGGTACTTGACGAAGACCTTGAACATGAAGCGGTCTTGCTGCGCTTCGGGGAGCTGGTAGGTGCCTTCCTGCTCGATGGGGTTCTGGGTG
>CAIUHT010001357.1 GCA_903898975.1 uncultured Planctomycetaceae bacterium | reverse complement strand
GGCTGCGGCGTCGATCCCCGGGGGATTCGACAGGTACAGCACCGGGTCTCCCACGGGACGGAACTTGACCCCCTGGTACCGCGACGGCAGAAAGCCGCTTCCCCACAGCCGGTCGTACAGCGGCTGATCGTTCGGGTTCCCGCTCCCCTGGGAAATCATTACCACGAACGCGGGGAGGTTGTGGTTGTCGGACCCCAGTCCATAGGCCAGCCAGGCCCCCAGGCTGGGACGCCCGGCCAATTGCGCGCCGGTCTGAAAGAATGTGACCGCCGGGTCGTGGTTGATCGCCTCGGTGTGCAGCGTCTTGATGACGCACAGCCGGTCGGCGATCCGGGCCGTGTGCGGCAACAGCTCGCTCAATTCGATTCCCGAGGCGCCGTGGCGGGCGAACGCATACCGGGTGGGGGCGACCGGAAAGCTGGCCTGCGTCGCGGTCATCCCCGTCAACCGCTGCCCCTGCCGAATTGAGTCGGGCAGTTCGGTCGCCCGGCGGTCGGCCAGCCCGGGCTTGTGGTCGAACAGGTCCAGCTGCGAAGGGGCCCCCGACTGAAACAGCCAGATCACCCGCTTCGCGGTCGGCAGGCGATGCGGCAGCCCGGCCAGCCCTCCCGCGCCGCCCGGTCCCGCCCCAACCACGGCAGCCCCTTCGGCTGCGGCCGCTGAATTGGCTCCGGTCAGCCCCGCCGCTCCCCCCGAAAGTGCGGCGAGCGCCCAGCACGCGAGCGAACCCCCCGCCCCCGCCAGCAGTTGTCGGCGATCGAGCCCAGCCGGGGGCAGCGCGGAAGTCGCGGCCGATGGTGTGTCCGGCTGCGGCGGACTCTCCCGTAAAGAGACGCGGTCGGGGGGGGCGGAGTGCTGAGAGCGGGGCATGGGGAGGGTCACTCGCGCGAGAGAGTTTCGTCCAGGTTGAGCAGCAGTCCGCAGAGGGTGGCCAGCGTGGCATGCTCGGCGGGATCGAGTGTGGTGTCTCGGGGAGACTCTCCCACCGTCAGCAGTGCCACCGCGGCGCCTGGATTCCGCTGAAAATGGGTCAATTGCCGCTGCCATGCCCGACGCAGTGTCGCCAGTTCGCCCGGCAGGGGGGGCCGCACCAGCACATGGCGAAACGCGAACGTCAACCGGCGGTCGAGGTCTGTTTCATTCAAGAGGGCCCGCTGGGCCAAGCCGCGGGCCGCTTCGACAAACGACGTTTCGTTCATGAGCGTCAGCGCCTGGAGCGGGGTGTTGGTGCGGGTCTCGCGCACGATGCAGGTTTCCCGTCCCGCCGCGTCGAAGGTGACCATCAGCGGAGGGGCGACGGTCCGCTTCCAGAAGGTGTAGAGCCCCCGGCGGTACAGATCAGCCCCCTGCCCGGGGACGTAGTCGGTGTCGCTCAACTCTTTCCAGAGCCCCTCGGGCTGATACGGTTTCACCGACGGCCCTCCGACCTGCTCAACCAGCAGCCCCGCAGCCAGCAGGGCCTGGTCACGAATCATCTCGGCGGCCAGCCGGCCACGCGGTCCCCGGGCCAGCAGGCGATTGTCGGGATCGCGCATGAGCAGTTCAGGGCTGGCAACCGACGACTGGCGATAGGTCGCCGAGGTGACCAACAGCCGCAACAGGGCCTGCACGTCGAACGCATGCTGCTTGGCAACATCCCCCAAAAAGGCGGGGGCCTCTCCCGGTGGGCGGACAAACTCGAGCGCCAGCCAATCGAGCAGTTCCGGGTGGCTGGGCCACTCCCCCTGGGAGCCAAAATCATCGACGGTCTTCACCAGGCCGGTACCGAACAGCATCTGCCACAGTCGATTGACGGCGACCCGGCTGGTAAGGGGATGCCGAGGGTCGACCAGCCAGCGGGCCAACCCCAGCCGATTGCGGGGGAGCCCGTCGGCCCACGCAGGGAGCACCGCGGGGGTGCCCCGTTCGACCTGCTCGCCCGGGCGGTCATAAACGCCCCGCAAGAGGACGTGGGCGGGGCGGGGCTCGGGCAGATCGCGCATCACCATGGTGGTGGGAAAGCTGTCGATCAGCCGGGCGACCTCCTCGGCCAGATCACGCGCCTGGGTGACCGCGTCGCGCAGTTCTAAGGGAGCGGCGTGGTCGCGGTAGTACATCGCCAGCTTCGCCGCCTGAGGCAGAGTGCGATTGGCGGAGGGAATGGCCAGGATTTCAGCCAGGCTGTCGGGAACCGCCAGCACTTGCACCTCGTCGGACGCAAGCGCCCGCTGGTGCACGCGCACGTCCCGCAGCCCCCCTCGCCAGCGTCCGTCGGGACCATGCCCGGCCCCCAGCCGCAGGGGCTCTTTGGTGGCGAACGTCTGGTTCAGCAGGTCGAGCAGGGGCCGCGTGGGGCGGGCTTCTCCATCGACATACAGCCTGACCCCCGAGGCCACCCGCGAGCCATCATAAACCGCGGTCACGTGGTGCCACTGCCCCGGGACCAGCGGTTCGGTGGTCTCAACCCGCAGAGCGTCGTCGAGCCAGCGCTTGACCAGGTTCAACTCCAGCCGCCCCTGTCGCAGCACCAGGCTGTACCCATCCCCCTGCGCGGCATCGGTCATGCGGGAGAGGATTGTTCCCCCCCGTTCATCGTCGGGAAAGACCCACGCCGAGAGGGTGAAGCGGTCGTAGAAGCCAAAGTTGGCGACATCGCCGGCGACCACGTGCCGGGTTCCATCGAACTGCGTCCCCCCACCCGCCGCGGCGACACGCGGAGTTGGGGGCCCGTCGGGGTAGGTGGGGACCGGGAGCGTGGCCGGGAAGGCAGCGGGCGCCTCGGTGGGCAAGACCGCGCCGGCGGCGTTTGCGAGGGGCCAGTGCCCCACCAGGTCGCGGTCGATGTTCCAGTCGGCGGGAGGAGTGGCCAGGCCCGCCTCCCAACGCGACTGCAGCGTGGCGATCGGTTCGAGCAGGGTGCGGGCCCGCGCCTGGGCGGCGTCCCGCCGGGCTTCGAGCGCCGCCAGTTCGGCTTGCTGCGACCGCGTGGGCGAGGGAATCACCGGCGGGGAGTTCCCGTATTTCCACGCCCGACCATATTCGGGAATGCTGTTGAAGAAGGCGTACAGCGAATAGAACTCGCGCTGCGACACGGGATCGAACTTGTGATCGTGGCAGCGGCAGCAACCGATCGTCAGCCCCAGCCAGACCGTCGCGGTCGTCTCGACGCGGTCGACCACGTATTCGACCGCGTACTCCTCGGGAATGATCCCGCCTTCGCCATTGCCCCGATGATTGCGGTTGAAGCCCGTGGCAATGTGCTGGTCGAGAGTCGCGTTGGGCAGCAGGTCGCCCGCCAGCTGTTCGAGGGTGAACTGATCGAACGGCAGGTTCCGCTGGTAGGCCTCGAGCACCCAGTCGCGCCACCGCCACATGAACCGTTCCCCATCGCTCTGATACCCGCTGGTGTCGGCGTAGCGGGCACCGTCGAGCCAGCGCATCGCCATCCGCTCGGCGAACCGGGGCGAGGCCAGCAGTTGGTCAACCAACGCTCGGTAGTGGGCGTCGGAGGGATCGGCGGCGAAGGCGTGGGCCTGTTCCGGCGTGGGGGGGAGCCCCGTCAGATCGAGAGCGACCCGACGGAGCAGCGTGATGGGGTCGGCTGGAGGTGCCGGGGTCAGGCCGACCGCTTCCAGCCGCTGCAACACGAACCGATCGATCGGATTCCGGACCCAGTCGGCCTGGCCGACCTCAGGCAAAGCGACGGGCTGAGGGGGCAGGAAGGCCCAGTGGGGCTGATAGACGGCTCCCTCTTCAATCCAGCGTCGCAGCAGTTGCCTTTGCTCGGCCGAGAGCGGCTTCCCGGTCTCCGGCGGGGGCATCTGCTCGAGGGGATCGGTGGAATCAATGCGGGCGAGCAGTTCGCTCTCTTCAGGTTGGCCCGGACGAATTGCGACGCGGCCCTCGAGAGAGGCGGTCGCCCCTGCGGCGGTGTCGAGTCGGAGCCCAGCCTGACGTTGGCGGGCATCTGGTCCATGACACTGAAAGCAATGATCGGCGAGGATCGGTCGAATGTCGCGATTGAACAACACCCGCTCGCCTGGAGCGGAGGGAGCGCTGGACTGAGCCAAGGCCCGGGCAGCGCCAGGCGCTTGACCGATTCCTTCGCCGATCCCTTCGCCGATTGCTTCGCCGATTGCTTCGCCGATTGCTTCGCCAGTCGATCGGCCAGGCCTTTCAGGATTCGCCTGGCCAGTTGGATCGGCTGTTCCCTTGGCTGTCATCTGGCCAGTCGTTTGGCCGAGAGCCCGCGGAGCGGCAACCGCCCCGCCCAGCAGCCCCCCCCAGACGCAGCCCAGCACCAACAGTCCCCAGCGGCGCCTGCCTGCGATTTGAGAACCAGCGCTCGCGACGGCTGGCGAGGAAGTGGTGGCAGCAAGTGACTCGCCACGCGAACACGCTGGTTGCGACGAGTCTTTCTGAAGCCCCGGGGCTGGCCCGACGGCGGAGGAGGGGGGCGACATTCGGACCACGCTCGGAGCGAGGAAAGGAGCGGGGAAGCCCAGGCTGAGCCAGCCCAAGGGCCACAGAGGCCTCAAGTTCTACCAATATTACGCGACACAGGCAGAGGTCTGAAGCGAGTGGCCCTGTCAGGGCAGGACGAGCGTGGCCAGAGTCGCAAGCAAGTCGAAGTGATTGCGTGCCATCGAATCTCGCCGAATGTGTCCCATTGAGCGTGCTAATGAGGGTTGGCAGGGGACGTCGGTTTCGAAAGCTGACACCACCGGCAGCTGGCGAAACGGGTGCCACCCGCAACTTGTGCCACACGTCGGATAGCCGCTACGCAACTGGTGCCACCCTTCAGTTCGGATCGCCGCCAAACTGGTGCCACCCCCGGGTTCGCGCCCGTCAACCCGGTGCCAAAACAGTGCCACCCGTCGGTTCGAGCCCGAAACAGAGCCACCCTTCAGTTCGGATCGCAGCCAGACTGGTGCCACCCCCGGGTTCGTCTCGCCGGTTCGTCTCCGGCAGATTCGGCCGGGAAGCTCAATACAGGGAAGTTGGGGCCACCCCCCAATCCGCTCGGGCCGGAATCGGGAAGTTGGGGCCACCCCCCAATCCGCTCGGGCCGGAATCGGGGCCACCCGTCAGTTCGGAGAGCTGCCAAACTGGTGCCACCCCCAGATGCAAGCTTGGGGCCACCCCCTAATCCGGGGGGCGGAAGTGGCGTCGTTGCCGCGGGCCTCTCCGCCCAGCCATGCTCCCGTTCGCCCGCTCTTGTTGCCTCCGGAGCCTCACCCACCGCCGCTGACTGTGCTTGATGGCGACCCTGAACGGAAAGCCTCTCGCTGATGAAGCCCTTCTCCCCGACCCGGTAATCACCCCCCTCGCCTGAAAGCCGGCCCCCGCCCCCTTCCCGGGCTTTGCTGCCAGGTTCGGCGATCTGGTTTCTTGGCCCAT
>CAIUHT010001356.1 GCA_903898975.1 uncultured Planctomycetaceae bacterium | reverse complement strand
TCCCCAAGCTCGACCCCGCCCTCCCCGAGCTCAAGAAGAAAGCGTACACCCTGCTGCTGGAGGCCCTCGGGGCCCTTCGCCGCGAAAGCAAGGGCCGCCTCTGGTCGTCCATGATCAAGGACACCATGAAGCGCCTCAAGCCCTCGTTCAACGAAACCTATCACGGGTACAAGACCTTCAGCGCGCTGCTCGAAGATGCCCAGCGGCTGGGCTTGCTGGACCTCGAGACCGATGACCGCAGTGGCACCTACGTCGTCACCCGCTTCGGGGAAGAACAGGCTCCCGGAACCACCGGTGGAGGGAGCGGCCCCCGGCCCTCCCGCTCGGGCTCCCGGTCGCGCTACGGGCGGCGGCGCTCGGGGTCGGGTGCCGGGGCCGACGCCCCCCCGAACGCCGGCAATCCTCCCGAACTCGCCGACGCTCCGCTCGACAGCGCTCTCGACCTGGCCCCCGAGTCGGGTGCGGGTTCGCGGAGCGATGAACAAGGAGACCGCGATCCCCGCCGGCGCGGTCGTCGCCGGAGGCGCGGTCCCGCCGACCCCGCCCGCCCCGACGCCCCCCTCGATCCCAAGCTCCCTCCCGAAACTTACGACGAAGAATTTCTTCCGTGGCCCGAGGAGTAGGCGTCGGAGGCAGTCAGCCGTTGGACTTCTGCAGCGAGAAGTCTGACGTGCGCGGGCTGGCGGAGAGACTTGCGAGAGTGAACAGCGGAATCGGCATTAAGGGACTGGTCGGCGGCGCGTGCGCGGAGTCCGGGGAATCGGTCCGGACAAAGATTTGCCTCCGGGCAATCGCTGGATCGCCGAGGGGTTTGCCCCCAAGCTGGTTGGCCTTGGCGGATTGTTTGTGCCGGTGGTTGGGCAGGGCCGGAGAGGTGCCCCCCGTCCGGCTCCCCGGGGCGGTCACCGGTGTCTGTCCCCCCTCGACGCGACCTCCTCCGCTCACTCCTCGCAGGTGGTGGAACTGTCACAACCCCACCCCGCGGACGAGCTTTCCTCGTCGCCCCTCGCCGGGACGCCGACAGGCGTTCGCCTCACGAGCTAGGGTGAAGTCAGACTCCCCTCTGTGTCTCGACTCGCTCACCCCCCCGCTGTATGGCGACCCCGGTTGGATTGAACCCGCTTGGCTGGCTCGCCCGTTGGGCGTGGCTCCCCTTGGGAGGCCTTGCTCTCTGGGCAGCACCCGGCTGCAGTCTCCCCGCCACCCATCACGGTCTGGCCAACGCCCCCCCTCGCGCGGTCATCGCCGACGCCGGTCCGGTCACGGTCCGCTCGACTCACTCCGCGCCGATCCGCACCTCCGCCGGGAATCCGGTCACCCTCCGCCGACCTCCGGCTCGCGCTGTCAGCCAGGCTCAGCCTGCGGCCGGTTCCGAAGGCTCCCCTGCGGTGCAGCCTCTTCCCCCCCCGGGCTCGCCTGATCCCGCGACGCTGCCAGGGAATGGTCATCGTCGAACGCTGCGGAGCAGTCCCTCGACCGACATCCGGTCCGATCGCCTCGACTCCGAATGGCAGGCGCCACGACTGGTTCCTCCCGCAGACGCCGATCCCCTTCGTCCCGCCGCGCCCGCCAACCCCGGGACGCAACCTGGGGCGAACGCGGGAGCGAACCCCAGCACGAATCCGACAGTCAGCCCCGAGTCCACCAGCGGTCCCCGCCTGGCGGCTCCCTCCGGCACCTCGTCGGGTCCCGCTCCGGGCGCTCGACCCATGCTTCCGCCCCCGACCGCCGTCGAGACGTGGCGGGAAACGCCTGACGGAACCGCGGGCGACAATACGTTCGTCCCTCCCCTCGACCAATCGTCCCCCACCAGTGAAACCGCCCCCGATCTTCCGCTCGCCGGGGAGACTCCGGTTCCTGTTCAGGCTCAACCCCAGCCCGGCGAAGATGACAGCTTCTGGATCGTCTCCAGCCGGTCAGCACGCCAGCCCGCCGGGGCTCCCGAATCGAGCCTCGATCTCGCCTACCTCGTGGGAGCCCCCAACGGACTGATCCGCCAGCCCCGCGAGCGGTTCCTCGGATCACTCCGTCCCGATCGCCCGGTCTGTTTCGTGATTCATGGCAGCTACAACTACTGGCCCGACGTGCTCCGCGAGAGCCGGCGGTGTCGGGACTGGATCGCCCGCTCGGCCCAGGGTCAGCCCGTCCAGGTGGTGTTCTTCACCTGGCCTGCCAACGGGTATGTCCCCATCGCCTTCCCCGTGGAGTTGGCGGTCCTCGGCCGGAGGGCGTCGTATCACGGCGTCTACCTTGCCAACCTCGTGGCCCATTTCCCCCCCGAGCAACCCGTCTGCCTCGTCGGCCACAGTCACGGGGCCCGCTGCGTGGTTGCCACGCTGCACGCGCTGGGGGGCGGCGCGGTCGAAGACGGAACGCGACTGGCCCCCGGCCTTGCTCCGCCACGGCGTGTCCGGTCGGTGCTGCTTGCGGCAGCGATCGACCATCACTGGCTCAACCCCGGGGCCCGGTATGGTCGCGCGCTCTTCCCCGTCGAGAAGATTCTGGTCGTCCACAATCAGGCCGATGCCTGGCTGCGGGTCTATTCATGGAAGAACCTGCTCGGCAACTCCTCCGCCCTGGGGCAGTCGGGCCTCTCGCAGGCCGATCATTTCCAACTCGCCTCGTTGAACCAGAAGGTCGTGCTCCTCGACGGCACCCGGCTCACGGGCAACGACCACGACTTCACTGCGTTCAATACCCGGGCTGAGTACGCCGACGCCATCGCCCCGATGGTCACCTTCACCGACGCCTCACCGGCCCTGCCCCCCGCGGAGTCAGTCCCCTCGGTTCCATACCTCACCAATCGTCTCCCGGTCCCCCCGGCAACCGGCGCGCGTCCAGTGCACGACCCTGCCGCCGCAACTCCCGCCGGCCTCGCGCAACCCTCTTCAGACTCCTCAGCGTCCCCGAAGTCCCGCAGTCAGGGTCCCGTTGCAACCCGCGGGGGAGCGGCTGGGCGCGGCACGGCGGAGAGTCTTACTCCAGCGTCCCGTGCGACCGTCGGTTCGGAAATGAACGGCGTATCTCGCGGCTCAGCCGCTCCGCCACTGAACGCGCGGGTCCAGCCGACGGGGAGAATGGGGCGCGGGCGGAACATGCGTCGCCCCTCGATCGCAAGTCGCTCGGGAACACCGCAGCCAACGACGCGGCCCGCGCAGTCCCCTGCGGAACTCGCCCAGGGACCGGCGGCTTCTCGAAGAGCGCCTTTAGGTCCGATGAACGGTCCGACCAACGGACCAGTCCCCGGTCAGCCGGCGCGGTCGACCGCGGCAGCCGCACGGAATCTCCCGTCGGGACCATCGGGGGCGGATGGACCGTCGGGAGTGGCTGGAAGGTCGACGGGGGTGGCTGCAACAGGCGTCTCGCGAGCGACGATCCTGGCACCGCGGGGGCCTGTGTCGGGGAGGCAGCCGCCGGGTTCGCTGCCGCCCGATACCAAGGCAGTGGGTACGGTGACGCAGCGCGGCAGGGAGCAGCCAACCGTGGCACCGGCAGGCGTCGGGACACCCAGTTCGCGTCCTGTCGCGACTGCTGAGCCAGTGATCGAAGAGGTGGTCCCCACACCCGCCACCCACGAACCGCGGACGCCGATCTTGCCGGGCCGCAGGTCTGTGGCGAACCGCTCGGCCAACCTGGTGTCTGAACCTGCCTTGGCGCGGCGTCTGTCTGCCCCGGGGGAGAGCCGGGATGAGGCGGAGGGAGTGACCGCCGAAAGCTACTCCGACCGCATCCCCATCCATCCTGCCAGCAGTCGGCGGTCGGTTGCGGAGTAGCGCCGGTCGAGACATTGGCCGCGAGTCGCGGCTGTGCGTTTCGCGTGTTCACGGCGGGGCGATCGGTTTTTGTGTTTGGCAGACCCGTGCCGTGCGATCTTCGATTGACAGCGTGCCGTCGGAGCGATTGGCACACGGCACCAGCTTCAAGCCGACACTTAAGAAGCTGTGGGACCGGTGAAAAGATCGCGGTGAGATCCTTCCGCCGAAAAATCACGGTGGGAGAAGAGGGATCAGTCAGGCGTCCACGGGGCGTGCAGTGGGCGGCCAAAAGCTTCCGGGCGAGGGGCTGGCGAGTGGGAAGTTTGTCCAGGAAAGCCGGCAGTCCTTCGCTGGCTGGTGACGGCTTTCCCCAAAAAATTTCAAAAAAGTCTGACCGGTTTTGGTGGGGCTGTGCGTTAGTGAGATTGGGGGAGGTTTCGATGGGGCCTTCCCATGGAATCCACGAGAGGAATACAGATTTAGGAGTTGAGAGCGTGAAGACGATGCGAAAGTGCCCGTGGGTGATGTTGTTGGCGATCTATGCAGGGCTCCAGGTGACGAGTGCGAACGTGGCGTTCGCACAGCTGCAGGGCGGGGGCCGGTTCATGTATGGCCGGGGCAATTTGCCCAATGCGGAGATGGAGTGGAACAGTTCCTACTCCATGGGTCAGCCTCAGTTCGGCTGGGAGGATCCGAGGTGTCCCTGGGGGTCGGCGCATTTTGGGCAGTCGATCCGGGCGGACAGCGGATGGCGGTACCGGGTCGACAACTGGCGATCGTACGGCGGAGCTTATACGCGTCCCCGCGGGTCGGGACCGTACGATGGGCGTCGCGATCCCGAGGACGCCTACGGCTATCTCGGCAGGGGGTACGGTCGCAACCGTTACGCGCGTTGAGTGATCGCGATCTTCCAGGTCGCCATCCCGCTTAAGACGGAACACAGGCCCTTCGCGGTGGGTGATTCATCCCCTGCGGAGGGCCTGTTTGCGTTTGAGGTGGAAGGAGAGCCGTGAAGATGACCGGTGGTCGCCACGAGGTTGGGTGGCGGCGAGACTGTGCGGGCCAGGATTTTTTCGGTGCCATCTGGAAATCTGGGCTTGTCTCCTGAGGGGCGCCGGTATGCTCAGGAGGTCGAGGTTTGCGGGGAGTCAAACCGGCCAGCGGCAGGGATGGTTTCGAAGCCCCGGGGGTTGGACAAAGACCGGTTCGAGTGAAGAGCGGCGCGGCCCATGCCGGGGGGCGAAGGGGCATGAGTGGTGGAGACAGACAGAGTTTTGGGAGAGTGTCTCAGCATTCCCAGGGCGTCGACGTCAAGATTTTGCCCTCAGCTGGATCAACGAAAGGGCGCATGCACTCGGGCATCACTGCTCACCAGGCGAACCAGCCGCGCCCCATCAGTCATGGCGGAATCAAAGACATGGTTGTCAGGAATCCGTGGCGGAGCGACTTTACGCTATGACCTTGGCGTTGCGGGTTGGCGGTGTGACTTGGCGGTGTCGCTTGGCGGTGTGACTTGGCGGTGTGACTTGGCGGTGTGACTTGGCGGTGTGACTTGGCGGTGTGACTTGGCGGTGTCACTTGGCGGAGTCACTTGGCGGAGTGCGTTGGCGGCGTGCGTTGGCGGCGTGCGTTGGCGGAG
>CAIUHT010001355.1 GCA_903898975.1 uncultured Planctomycetaceae bacterium | reverse complement strand
TCTTCCATGTGCAGCAGTTTCTCCCGCTCTCCCTGGAGCATCCGGGCGACGGGAATATTGGTCCACGTGCTGACAACCTTGGCAATATCCTCGGCGGTCACCTCTTCACGCAGCATCCGCTGACCATCCTGGCTCACCGTGGCGGCCCGCTGCTCAGCCTCGACAAGGCGCTTCTCAGCTTCTCGCAAATCTTTTTCGGCTGAAAACGCCCGCATGTAGTCGTCGTTCGAATTGGTCCGCTGGGCAGTCTTGAAGGCCTGGTCGTAGGCCAGTCGCAGGCTGTCAATCTTCTCTTTCAGCGGGGTCAGGCCCGAGAGGGCCTCTTTCTCGGCCTGCCACCGCGCCTTGAGGCGATTGACCTCCTCTTCCCGATTGGCGATCTCCCGGCGCAGCTTCTGCAGTCGGTCGCGGGCATCGGTTCCTGACTCCTGCGCCAAGGCGGTCGCCTCGATCTGCATGCGGGTCAATTGGCGGGTGGCCTCGTCGATCTCCGCCGGCATCGAGTCGATCTCCATCCGCAACCGGCTGGCCGCTTCATCCACCAGGTCGATCGCCTTGTCCGGCAGGAACCGGTCGCTGATATACCGGTCAGAGAGTGTGGCCGCTGCAATCAGAGAATCGTCAGTTATCTTCACTCCATGATGCGATTCGTACCGGTCCTTCAGGCCCCGCAGGATCGAGATTGTATCTTCGACCGAAGGTTGCTGGACAACGACTGGCTGAAACCGTCGTTCGAGGGCGGGGTCCTTTTCAATGTGCTTTCGGTATTCATCGAGAGTGGTCGCCCCCACGCAGTGCAGTTCGCCGCGTGCCAGGGCAGGCTTGAGGAGATTCGAGGCGTCGACCGCTCCTTCCGCTCCACCCGCCCCCACCACCGTGTGCAGTTCATCGATGAACAGTACGATCCGTCCCTCGGCCTCTCCCACTTCTCGCAGCACCGCCTTGAGGCGGTCTTCGAATTCACCTCGGTATTTGGTCCCCGCGATCAGTGCCCCCATGTCGAGGGCGACCACGGTCTTGTCCTTGAGGTTTTGCGGCACATCCCCCAGAACGATGCGGTGAGCCAGTCCTTCGACGATGGCGGTTTTACCCACACCCGCCTCCCCAATCAGCACGGGATTGTTTTTCCGGCGACGGGAGAGAATCTGAATGACCCTGCGGATTTCGGTATCACGCCCAATGACGGGATCGATCTTCCCCTGGCGGGCCGCCTCGACGAGGTCGCGACCGTACTTGGCGAGGGCCTGGTATTTCTCTTCGGGATTCTGGTCGGTCACCTGTTGACCTCCCCGAACCGCCTTGAGCGCGGTCAGGACATCGGTCTCGTTGACCGCGTGCATCTTCAGAATTCGACCAACGGGGTCATCGAGCCTGGTCATCGCCAGCAGCAGGTGCTCAGTCGAGACGAACTGGTCCTTCATCCCCGTCGCCACCGACTGTGCTGAATCGAGGAGTTTCGAGGTGGCCTGTGCCAGCCCGACCTCGCCCGAAGCGCCACTCATCTTGGGGAGACGGTCGATCTCTCCCCTCACGATCGCGTCGAGTTGGGCGAGGTTGGCTCCAATTTTCTGCAGTAATGGACGGACCACCCCCTGGTCTTCCTGGAGCAGCGCTGCGAGAAGGTGCAGGGGTTGCAGCAACTGGTTGCCCTTGTCGGCCGCCAGATCTCGGGCGTGTTGGAGGGCTTCCTGTGCTTTCACGGTGAATTTGTCGATGCGGAATGCCATGTAATCGTCTCCTGGTGAATGGGCGGAGGTGGTTGATGACTCTGACTCGGCGCGCAGTGGGGGCGGTGAACCCGCTGGGGATCAACCAGCCGGCCGCGCCTTGGGGCGGCTGGAAGCAGCACAGGGGAAATTCGACAGAATGTGACTGCCCGTCCCAAAGCAGGATGAGCGATTCGGGGAGAACAG